>DAOVKO010000191.1 GCA_030631725.1 Actinomycetes bacterium
AATACTGCTCGACGGCATCTTTGGCCGAGACTGCTTCCTTAACGAGATCATCTGGGCTTACGACTACGGCGGCAGGAGCAGGAAAAAGTGGCCCGCCAAACACGACAACATCCTGCTCTACGTCAAAGACCCCAAGAACTACACCTTCAACGCCGAGGCCGTCGGGCGCATCCCCTACATGGCTCCGGGCCTGGTGGGCAAGGAGAAGGCCGCCCGCGGAAAGCTCCCCACCGATACTTGGTGGCACAGCATCGTGCCGACCAACGGCAAAGAAAAAACCGGATATCCGACTCAAAAACCGCTGGGGATTATTAGGCGGATCGTCCAGGCCTCCTCCAATGCCGGGGAGCTGGTGCTGGACTTTTTCGCCGGCAGCGGAACACTCGGCCAAGTCTGCCTGGAATTGGACCGCAAGTTTGTTCTGATCGACAGCAACGCCCAAGCCCTAGAGGTCATGGCCCGCAGATTCGAGGATGTCCCCGCCATCGACTGGATCGGCTTCGACCCACAGACCCTCCCAGCTAGCAAACGACAAGTGAAGTGACAAAAAGGCTTCTATCATCACCAATCATTGCCATTGCCGTGGCCTTTATGGCCGGCATATTGACTGGGCACTATCTGGCTCTGCCAGGCAGCGCCGTAATTGTTGTTTCGCTCCTAAGCTTGGCCGGTGTAGTCTTGAGCTTGCGCCGGCGCATAAGAATTGCCCCGGTGATCCTTTCACTGGTTTTGTGGACCAGCCTGGGCCTGCTCAGTTACCAGGTCCGCTACCAACGCTGCGGCGAAGATGACATTGTACGTTACTCATCCGACCAGCCCGTCCTGGTCCGCCTGCAGGGCCAAGTCCTGGACGATTCATACTGGGCCCAATCGAGCAGACCTTGGCCCAGCGATCCGACCCTTTATTTCCCCATCAGAGTCAGCCGGATATACACTCGGCAGGGCTGGACTACTGCCGGCGGCATTCTGAGAGTCCGCATCAAACAACCCTTCAGATCGCATCTCCGCTTGGAACAACTCGAATTGCTCGGCTGGCTTGGCCGTTATCGTGCCCCCCAGAATCCCGGCGAACTTGATTGGCAACGCTACCAGCGCTTCCGAGGCCAACTCTGTTGGCTGACCGTAGAAAGCGGAGCGACAATTCAGTCCTTGGCGCCTGCGGCAACGTCGGGGCCGGGATTGCTGGCCAAACTTCGCGGGCACTTCTCGAGCGTCTTGAGCGATGAGGACTTCTCCATAGAGAGCAACTCAGTGCTCAAGGCCATGGTCCTGGGCGAGCGCGATCCTGCCTTTCGCCGGCTGGACCTGGCCTTTCAAAAGACCGGCCTGTTTCATTTTCTCTGCGTATCCGGCCTGCACCTGGCCATTCTGGCCGGTTTCATCTGGCTGCTCGGCTTACTCGTCAGACTGCCCCGCCGAACTGCTGCCCTGGTGGTAATGTTTGCGATCATTTTCTATGCCCTGCTCGTCCCCGCCCGAGCCCCGATCATCCGGGCAACCGTGGCGGTATGCTTACTCTGCTTGGCTGAAATCACTGGCAGAGAAAGTAGAAGACTGCACACCTTGTCCCTGGCAGCCCTGGTCGTGTTGCTCTGGCGCCCGGCGGAGATATTCAATATCGGATTCCAATTGTCGTTTATTACCGTCGCCGCCTTGGTGGTGCTCTGTCCTCGCCTGGTGCAATTGTTCCTGGGCGAAACAATGACAGCCTGGACCAGGGACCCAGGGATGTACCGCAGGCCGCAGGTTCAGCAGCTCGGCCAATACATTTGGCTGTGGTTTCTTCGCTTGACTAGCACCTGTCTGGTTGCCTGGTTTGTTTGTGCCCCGCTGCTGGTCTATTACTTCGGCTGGTTCAACCCCTGGTCCCCGCTCTATTCGCTATTGTTGGCCCCGCTGGCGGTAGCTACTCTGTTTACCGGATACCTCACTACGGTCCTCGGCTCGCTGTTCCCCATCCTGGCCGAGGGCTTGCGGGCAATTTCCTTGAACCTGGCCGAGCTCTTCTACCGCGCAGCCGCGCAGTTAGCCAGGATACCGGGCATTATTCAGCATCTTCCTGCCCCGCACTTGTTGTTGCTGATAGCTTTCTACGCCTGGCTGATCCTCGTAGCCCTGCGCCCAAGATTACGCTGGAGATTCGAACGGTTCGCCTTGAGCCGGGCTTGGATGATCCCGCCCTTGCTGGCCATATTGGCCGGATACTTCTGGTGGGCTGGGCCGCTCAAGCCGGCCGATACCCTGGCCCTGCATCTGCTCTCCGTGGGCAACGGCCATGCATCCATCCTGGAACTGCCCAACGGAGCAACCCTGGCCTACGACGCCGGCTCCATGACGGCTGCGAATTTGACTGACCGCACCATCATGCCCTTTCTACGAACCAAGCACCTGCGCAGACTCGACGGGATGGTTATATCGCATCCGAACTGGGACCACTACTCCGGCGCCGCTGAGCTGATCACCGCTACCAAAATACCAACCCTGATGGTCTCGCCGTATGTGCACGACGACCCCAGGCGTAAGGACCTGTCCAAGTTGCTCGGCACAGAAGCTGTACCCACGATAATCGCTTCTCCTGCTGAGCTGCTCGGCACCGGCCGGGCTCGGATAGAAATCCTTTGGCCGCCTAAGTCCGCTTCAGCTCTGCGCCTCTCATCCAACGATTCCTCGCTGGTCTTGCGGATCACTTACGCCGGCAGGCGAATCCTGCTTACCGGCGACATATCCACCACCGCCCAGCGACTGCTGCTATCGGGTAATATCGACCTCCAGGCCGACGTGCTCGTTTGGCCACACCACGGAGCCGTCGTCGATACCACGCGGTCGTTTTTCGAGGCTGTCGATCCAGAGATTGTACTAGTCAGTTGTAATGATCGCAGGGCTCAGCAAATCGCCAAGCAGCGCCAGGCTCCCCCCCTAAGCGGACGCCAATACTACACCACCGCCCAGAACGGCGCCCTCACAACCTTGCTCAGGCCCGATGGCATAGAAGTGCTTCCATTCCATAATGGCTTCTAGTAAGCTTTGGTGAAGCTTTTCAACGACACCTCTCGCCCGGCAAACTGAACCCCAAATGTGATCTTGAATTTTTCCGCATCCGGGTTCCCAGGCACTGGCGAGTACCAGCCTGTTGCCGTTCCCGAAGCCCCGTTGGAACTGCCTTGAATGGTTGCCGTAGCAACTCCGAACTCTTTAGACTTAAACTTCCAGACCTGCGTTTTATAGGACGAATTTGCGGGACTGGTCTTGTCTTCAATCATCTCTGCCTTCCAGGAACCATCTTCAGTTGCTATGACTCCGTCGATCCTTGGCGTATAGCTGACCGTGAAAGACCCTTTGGCACGTGTAGCATCTCCAAATGTTCTTTTCCTGGTCTTACCCTCTCCGCTGCCGGTCAGACTCACGTCGTTCGCCGTCAGCAACGCCAGTCTATGATTCTTAGCTTTCGACTTATGCAGCTTGATCTTGTCGTCTTCGATTATCAGCCTGTAGTCTCGCCCGTCGCCGGCGCTCGGTTTTCTGCCCTTTATCTTATTGTGCTTGAGGCCGACTGTCTTTTTCTGATAACCCTCTGAAAAGCTGCGATCGAATTTGATCTCAAAATCCGCCGGCAGTTCAATCCAGTGACAGTACGTTGAGTGTGGCCCCGCAGTTGTAACATCCGCCCAGGATTGGTATCGCCTGTACTTGACTTGATAATTGATTGAGTGCTCCGTACTGTTGACGATAGTAACCACGCCGTATGTAGTGTACATCTCTATGGTCTTTTCCGAGGCAAGCTGCAGGCCGATATCCCCACCACTGATCGTCAGCTCGTACTGCCTTCCCTCGTTCCATCTGGGTTTTCTCCAGCTGATTGTATTGTAATCGAGATCATAATACTTCTCTTGATATCCCGGCTTAGAGCTCGAATCCAACCTGATTTGAAAACTCACCGGATGCCTCTCCCAGTGATAGCGTGAGCCCCTTGCCTTGACTTTAACAGTATACCACGGGGCTCCCTGCCTAATTCGTATAGAATAGGTAATGTCGTGGTCATTGGGATTGTAAATGGTCACCACCCCATACGACGCAACTCTTCTTGTCCATCTTCTGGGCCATCTACGGCTCGGATAGCTGCGTCTGTACCACGGTCTGTCATAGTATGGGTCCCAATACGGCCAATTTGCATCCAGCACTCCGCCTGGAATCGATATCAATCCCAGAACCAT
>DAOVKO010000014.1 GCA_030631725.1 Actinomycetes bacterium
AGAAACACTCATCCAGCGGATCCGCGAGGATTTCGACCTATCCCTGGAACAGGAATACGAAAACTACGAACCTGCCGGGCTCGACCTTCAAGAGGTCGCCCGCGAGATAGAGGAATTACGCGGAAAAATACAACGCCTCGGCAATGTCAACCTCGACGCTATCTCCCAGCAGGAAGGGCTCGAGGCCCGCCTGGCCTTCCTCCAGGGACAGCACAACGACATCATCAAGAGCAAGGATCAGCTCGAGGATCTCATTCGCCGCATCAACCACGAATCACGCGAGCTGTTCTTGACCAGCTTCGCCGCGATTCGAGAGCGTTTCGGCGAGTTCTTCCGCAAGCTCTTCGGCGGCGGTCGGGCCGACGTCCTGCTTTCCGACCCCGATGACCCCCTTGAATGCGGCATCGAGATTATCGCTCGGCCACCGGGCAAGGAGCTTCAATCCATCAGCCTGCTTTCCGGCGGGGAGAAAACCCTCGCTGCCGTAGCTCTGCTGTTCGCTATCTTCCGTTCCAAGCCCAGCCCGCTGTGCATCCTCGACGAGGTTGACGCTGCCCTCGACGAAGCCAACAACGACCGCTTTAACGCCCTGGTTCAGGAATTCCTGGTGGACAGTCAGTTTATCATCATCACTCACTCCAAACGCACCATGACCATCGCAGACGTCCTCTATGGCGTAACCATGCAGGAGCCCGGCATTTCCAAACGCGTCTCGGTTAAGTTTGATAACCAGTCCGCCGCAGTAGCGTAAGAAAAATCAAAACGACAAAAAAAGGCTCCAGACCAGAGGCCGGAGTCTGTAGGAAATAAAAAACCGTCTTCCTCCAGTCTACAGTCTGCAGCCTTCAGCCTGTTTTGATTTTTGATATTTTAACGACTACTCTGCCCGTCTTCGGGTCAACCTGCCCAGCGGGCTGGCGTTTGATCCATACCCACCAGATTAATCCCCCGACTACCGCAACTATACTGAGGTTCTGCGAAATGCTCAGCCCCGTGCCCGCCACTATCGGCTCAGTGCGCAGCATCTCCAGGACGAAACGCCCCACCCCGTAGAGTATCAGCATCAGCACAAAAACCTGCCCCTCGTATTTCCGCCGCCAGAAATATCGATATAGTATCCCGCACAGTGCCAAGGCCACAGCCATGCTGTACAGTTGCACCGGGTGCACCCGTAAAGACCGATGCTCCGCCGCTATGGCCCGCTGGGCGTCGCTCAGTTGCTCCGCTGGAATAGCACCACCAAAACCGTCTGACAATTCCGCCGGTACGGCCAGCTCGCCCGCACTCACATGGTCATAGTAGGCGGCACTGCCGTAAGGAAAGCTCACCGCCCAGGGCAGCTTCGAAACCTTACCGTGGCAGCAGCCGTTCAAAAAGCACCCCATCCGCCCAAAGGCCAACCCCAGCATCAACGCCGGGGCTAGCAGATCCAGGAAGAACTTCACCGGCATTTTCTTGGTCGCCATATATCCCAACGCTGCAACTATCGCCAGGATAATCCCTCCGTAAAACTCCAGCCCCCCGTCACGTATGTTAAATATCTGCCAAATCGGTTCGTTGGCGAATTGGCTGTCCCAGAAATGTATTACGTGCATAGCCCTGGCGCCGGCGACCCCGCCCATCAGGGCCAGCACCGCTACGTTAGTAAGCTCATCTGGGTTTGCGCCGCACTTCTTGGCCCGCCTGTAGGCTAGAAAATAGGCGGTCAAAAAACCCAGCA
Organism: Actinomycetes bacterium; assembly: GCA_030631725.1. Lineage (GTDB taxonomy): Bacteria > Planctomycetota > Phycisphaerae > JAACET01 > JAACET01 > JAACET01. The sequence goes on from DAOVKO010000014.1 coordinate 1,721, forward strand.
CTATCATTAGTCCATAACTGTATATTGCAAAATCCAGAAATGGTAGCCGTACGATAATACGATGCATCTAGTCTTGTGCTCAGGATATGATCTGGTTTTTCTCGTCAACCGTAACGATCTTTGCCGCCGATATATCCTCGTCGCTCCCGTAATAGCCGAAGCCCATAATGATTACCCGATCCCCTGTGCAGGCCAGCCTCGCCGCTGCCCCATTCAGGCAGATAACCCCGCTGCCTTTCTTGCCCACCTGTACGTAGGTCTCGTGCCGGGTCCCGTTGTTCAGATTGGCCACCAAAACCAGTTCCTGCTCTCGCAGCCCCACCGCATCCATCAGCTCCTGATCGATGGTAATCGAGCCGGTGTATTCCAGATGGGTCTCGGTCACCGTGGCCCTGTGTATCTTGCTTTTGAGTACCTTGATAAACACCTGTAGTTTCCTTCGCTTTTGTCGGGTCCCACGCAATTGGGAGATTATATCAACTGGGGCCGGGGATTTCCACTACTATGTTGTCGATCAGCCTGCTGCGACCGATTCGCACCGCTAGGGCCAAGAGCCAGCTCCGGTTCTCTGCCGTAGCGGGCTCAAGGCTTTGACTATCCACCGCCGCCACGTAGTCTATACTGCAGGGCCCCGCCTGTGTAATGACCCTCTCCATCGCCGCCGTTACCTTATCGCGATCCACTTGACCGCCCTCAATTAGCTTCTTCCCTTCCTGCAATGCCTGATACAGACAGTTAGCCTGCTTCCGCTGCTTCGCGTCCAAATATGCATTTCGAGAGCTCATAGCCAGGCCCTCTTCCTCCCTCACCGTCTGGCACATCCGTATCTCAATCGGCATGTCCAGCTCTTCCACCATCCGTTTGATTATCAGCCCCTGCTGGGCATCCTTCTGTCCGAAGTAAGCAATATCCGGCTCGACGATGTTGAACAGCTTGGCTACTACTGTGCTCACGCCCGCAAAAAACCCCGGCCGATTCGCTCCGCAGAGCTTTTCCGACAGCCCCTCGATCTTCACCACCGTACAGTGTCCCGACGGATACATCTGCTCCACGCTGGGGGCGAACACCACGTCCACGCCCGCCTTTTCGCACAGGGCCAAGTCCTTCTCTTCCTGCCGGGGATACTCATCCAGGTCCTCGTCCGGGCCGAACTGCGTGGGATTCAGGAATATGCTCACTACCACAAAGTCCGTCTCCTTGCGGGCCCGCTCGATCAGACTCATGTGCCCGCCGTGCAACGCCCCCAGCGTCGCCACGAAGCCCACCGTCTGACCCGCCTTCTTCGCCACACCCACCAACCGACGAATCTCCGCTTTTGTACGGGCAATCTCCAAGCACCACTCCTCTATATTTAGCCCCCGGCTTTACGGCGGGGGTCTTTTTGTTACCCCCGGTTTCCCGGTTTTACAGGGGGTTTATTTCAGTCTTTCGGCCAATTCCGGCACCACCGAGATAAGCTCCTCAATTAATTGTCGCCAGCTCTGCTCGTTGCACGCCGGCTCCGTAGCGCTGCCTATACGTATAACCGGACAAAGGTCGTAGTGTGAGAACATCTTCTCATAGGCTTTCGCCAGCCGCTGCAGGTACTCCAATTCCATGCCCCGCTCGAAAGAGCGGTCCCGCTGCCGAATCCGCTCCAGCAGCAATCCCGGCTCAGCCCGCAGATAAATCACCACCCTCGGCTCACGCACTCGGTTCTTCACCGCCTCCCACAAGCCGCGATAAATTTCCAGCTCCTTGCCCTGGAGATTAAGTTCAGCGAATAAATGGTCCTTATCGAAAATATAATCCGTTACTACAGTTCCTTCTTTTGGCCAACAGTCAGCTCGCAGTTGGCAAAACCTGCTCAGCAGAAACTTCCCCTGCACCGGCAGGGCATATTGAACCGGATCGCGATAGAAGGCCTCCAGCAGTTCGTTGCCCGATACCTCTTCTTCCAGCACCTTCGCTCCCAGAGCCTCGCCCAGCTTGCGGGCCAGCGTGGTCTTGCCCGCCCCCACCGCCCCGGCTACACAGATCAATGTCGCTGCATCTGTTTGGTGTTCTTTCACTTCTTCGAGTCCTGCTTTGCCGAACGAATCTTTTGCCACATTTGCTCAGCCGTCATCCCCAGCACCGGATGTATTACTCTCGGGGCAATCTCGGCCAGGCCTCGCAACACGAATTCCCGCTTGTGCATCAACCGGTGCGGCACTTCCAGCTGCTCCTCTTTTTTAATAATCTCCTGCCCGTACAGTAGCAAATCCAAGTCGATACACCTTGGCCCCCGGCGCTGCTGGCGTTTTCGTCCCAGCCGTTTCTCTATCAACATCAATCTGCTCAATAGCTCATCAGCCCCCAAGCTCGTTACCACCTTGGCCACACCGTTGAGATATCTTGGCTGATCGGCCGGCCCGCCCACCGCCTCGGTCCAGTACCAACTCGAAACCTTACTTACCTGCAGACCATCCTCGGCCCGCAACTCTTGCACAGCCTTTTCCAGCATGGCTTGGCAATCTCCCAGATTCGACCCCAAACCGACATAAGCCGCAATCTCTTTGTGCCCTTCTTCATCTATGCTCATCTCTAGCCAATTATCTTTCTGTATTCTCTGTAGTTATGTCTTTGTTCTTCACCTCAAGCCTCAAGTCTCAAGTCTCCAGCCTAATCTTCGCAATGCGTTCGACGGCTTGGCCAATACGCTCCACATCGACTGTCAAGGCTGCCCTGACGTATCCTTCGCCCGCCGAGCCGAAACCATTACCCGGAATGCTCACCACGTCCGCCTCGTCCAGCAGCTTCTCCACCAGCTCCATCGAACCCATCTTCCCCGGACACTTGATCCATACGTAGAACGTTGCTTGAGGCCTTCTTACCTGCCAGCCGAGTTTGGTCAAACCATCTACCAGCACGTCGCGCCTCTGCCGGTACATGTCCCGGATAGCTCGGACCTCCGCAGAGTCCCAGTTGGCCAAGGCCTTGACTCCTGCCCACTGGATGGCATTGAATTGACCCGAATCCATGTTCCCCTTCAACCGTGCCAACGCCCCCACCGCCTGTGCATTACCCACAGCGAAGCCCAGCCGCCAGCCGGTCATGTTGAACGTCTTGCTCAGCGAATGAAACTCTATGGTCAACTCCTTGGCCCCGGCCACTTCCAGCATGCTCATCGGACGCTCGTCGAAGTAGGTCTCGCAGTAAGCCGCGTCCGAGGCCACCAGGATCTCATACCGACGGGCAAAGGCCACCACCTCTTCGTAAAACGCTCTATCCGCCACCGCAGCCGTCGGGTTGTTCGGATAATTCAGGAACATCAGCGCCGCTCGCTTGGCTATTTTTCCCGGTATCGCGCCAAGGTCCGGCAAATAGTCGTTCTGTTCCCGCAGGGGCATGATGTAAGGCTCTGCCCCGGCAAAGAGGGCCGACGCCTGGTACACCGGATAACCCGGCTGGGGAACCAGCACCACCTCGCCGGGATTCACCACCGCCAACGGCAAATGCGATATCCCGTCTTTCGAGCCGATTGTGGTTATCAATTCATTGTCGGGATCGATATCCAGGCTGAAACGAGCCCCGAGAAATTTCGCCGCTTCCTGCCGAAAATCCGGCACTCCCTCATCGAACGGGTAGCGGTGATTGGCCGGATCCCCTGTAGCCTCCCGCATGGCCTCGACGATAAAGCTCGGCGTCGGCTGATCCGGCTCCCCCACGCCCAGATTGATGATATCGCGTCCCTCGGCTATCGCCTGACGCTTTTTGCGGTCAATCTCAATGAACAAATACGGCGGCAAACTCTGTAATCGCTTTGATTGAACAACTTCCATGTGGCCTCCATCGTGGTCAATTCTTGTGCTCCAGAACAAGACAACACCTCAAATCTTACGAGCTTGACGCCCCCACCGTCAAACACAATACCGCTTCTGCCAACAAAACGTCCCCAGCCGGTCTTCCAACCAGCCGGGGACCTGCTTGCCTTTTGTTGTTCAGCTTAGCCGCCTGTCAGTTTTGCTTCCAGGGCCTCCCGCAGCCTGCGAACCGCCTTCTTCTGAATCTGCCGCACACGTTCTTTGGTCAGTCCCAGCATTTCACCCATCTGCACCAGCGTCTCCCGCTTGTTGTCCTTGCCGAAGGCGAAACGCCCCTTAATCACCGCCAACTCCACATCGGACAAGTAGGCAGAGTTGGTCTGCAATATCTTCACCAGTTCTTCAGTGCAGTACTCGGCAGCCTCTTGCCGTTGAGTATCCAGCCAATCACTTTTTTCAAGACAAGGATCGAATTCCGTCGGGAAACGCATCCGATACTTATTATTTTTGCCCGCCAGCCGGGCAAAGCTCTTGAGTATCGCTCGGCAGGCATAAGTGCTAAACTTGAAACCTCGAGAGCAGTCAAAACCGTCAACTGCCCGCAAAAGAGCCATGTTCCCTTCGCAGACTACATCCCCAAAGTCCACTCCCTGGATCCGCATCTTCTTGGCCATAGACAGCACCAGCGGCATGTTGCTTTCCACTAGCCGCTTGCGGGTGGTCGACTCCAAGCGATCCCATTCGAGGATCTGCCTGGCCTTGGCGATTGGCACCCTTTTCTTCCGAGCCTCATCAGCCTCGGCCCGAAGCCGATAGCGGGCGTAGTTCATTCGCAAAAACAAATCCCTTTCCTCTTCCTTACTGAGCAGATGGGAGAACGGAGCCATATCCCCGGCCAAGGCACTCGAGACCGACGTTTCGCTCTCCAGACCCGCCGATACATGCGCCTTGTCCAGACATACCTCCCCGTCCGGTCGGCTGAATGACGGGTGTTCCACGCAGGCCCAATTCTCATTCAGCCTGCGTTTGATAGTCTCCCGCTGAGCCGGGCTCAACTGCCGCACCCCGGAAGTGAAACGTACGGCGAGTTTCCCAGTCCCGCCTGAACCTCGCCTCTGTCGGTTGTTACTTGATTTAGCCATGGTGCTGCCTCGCTACAGAATAAGGAGCCCCATACCTCTTGTCTGTAATAATTATATCTGTTCTACCCAAACTTAGTTTCTGGCCGGAAGAAGTTAGTTATCCACAACGTCCGTAAATCCATACCCAGCAAGCCCTGCGCTACAGTCCGTTTCCTCACACCAATAAAGGGTTACCGGACACCTGGTGTCGTCTGTGCCGATAACAACGTAAGTGCCTTATTTGTGCGTATGTTACAGTTGGATGGTATTCTTGTTCCGCCTGGAATCAGACGAAAACTCCTGCTGAGGCCCGCACGCCAACTATGATGGCCTGCTAACGCTTTGCAGCAAGGCCCATCCCCCGCCAAACGGTCGTAGATTTTACTAAAATCCGTAAAGATAGGAAATCTGGGCTAAATAGCTAAAGAAATTTCACCTACCTTCCCGATATGCCCCCCAGATTGCCACAAATACCTATATTAACAGGTCCGCGTTTTTCCCAGCAGTGCAGACCCGACCAAAGACAACCCATAAGCAAGGAGGATACGGCGTGAATCTTCTTACCAGAACCCACCAGAAGTATTTGGAGGCCCTGTTTGAGGGTGACCGCTCAAAGTGTAGGGGCCTCTTGCGCCAGGCCCGCGAAGGTGGTATCCCTGCCGCGGATCTGCTCCTTGAGGTCATTTGGCTGTGCATGGACAAGGTTGCTGAGCTGTTTAGCGAAGACCGCATCGATTTTGCTACTGAGCATATCGCTACACGGATCAACCGGACCCTGGCCGACCAACTCCAGCCGCATCTGCCAATGGCCGAGCGTACCGGCCAGAAGCTCATCGTTGCCTGCTCCGATGCCCAGAACCACGAGCTGGGCGCCCAGATTATTGCCGATCTATTCGAGGCCGATGGATGGGAAGTCCGCTTTGTCGGCTCCGGTGTGCCCATGGATGAGTTGGTGCAGCTTGTCGGCCGGACTCAACCTCACCTGTTGCTTTACTACGGTACTGAAGCAGGCGGTATTCCCGAGGTCCGCCGCACTCTTCAGCTCCTTCACCGAATCGGAGCCTCCTCGCACACGGCCGTCCTCGCAGCCGGCGGGGTCTTCAACCGGGCCGAGGGGCTCTGGATTGAAGTAGGCGCCGATGACTTTGCCCCCGACGCTCGATCTGCCCTGGCCAAAGCCCGCCGGGGAATCACCGTTCGCGAGCACTTTGTCCCTACCGAAGGCCAGCCAAAACGCCGCCGCCGAAGGAAAACCCTGCTGAACAAGGCAGAATAGAGTCAGCCCACAGATATCCGTCCTACCCGCGACGAAGGATTTTTTAGAAGCATCTGCCGTTGCCCCCCCGCAAGTGAGTGCCTTAGGTATATTTCCGCAGTATTCCGATTACCACCCCTTGCACGGTTAGTTTGTTCGCCGGAACATACAGCGCCTCATAGGCTTCGTTCGCCGGTTGGAGCCGTATCCTTGTGCCCTCTCGGTAGAAACGCTTGAGGGTTACCTCTCCGTCTTCCAGTAGGGCCACCACGGTTTGACCGTTTTTCGGCTGGCTCCCAGAACGCACAATGACAAAGTCGCCGTCGCGGATTTGCTCGTCGATCATGCTGTCGCCGCGGACCTGCAGCACAAAGTTTTCCCCCGGCTTACGGAACATCGAGGGCACCTCCAGTTTTTGGTCGGCCTGGATGGCCTCGATTGGCGCACCGGCGGCGATATAACCCAGCAGCGGCAAAGTCTGGTCATGTTGGTCTTGGAATTCTACCCGATCAGTCAAGGCCAAAGAGCGTGCCTTGTGTCTGGACTTTCGAATAAGTCCCTTTTCTGCGAGGGCTTCGATGTGTTGAAAGACGGTAACCTTGCTGACGCTGAGCCGGTCGGCCAACTCCTGCATAGTCGGGGAAAAGCCACGGTTGGACCGAAAATCGCGAATCAGACGCAGGATATCCAGTTGCCTGGGGGTCACGTTCATGGATTAGCTCCCGAATGAGTCTCTTTGTCGATACGTTTTGCTCGAGCCCCAGTCCGCCAACGGCCATTGGCGGCGTCGCTCGGGCCTTGTCCGGCAGATCCTTCTGGAGAACGCCGATATGCTCAGCCCGAATGTGGTCGGCCATTTGCCCCAGTGGATTCGGATCACACGCCAGCCCTGTGGCAACCTCCTCCGGCTGACTTCTCGGCCATTCGGACCCGCGAACCAGCGACCATATTCTCCTCAGGGCCCGCCGAATGGCCCTGCGAACCTGTCCGGGCTGAAAATCCTCCCCGGGCCAGGGCCTATAATAGCCCTCTCCCGAGCCAAAAAGGCATATCGGCCAGTCTCCTGAAAAGCTGCCCTCAGCTCCTCCGCCGCATCCGCTAAACTGGCTTTCCGGCTCAGATAGCCTGGTTTCCAGTCCTGTTTCGCTCCTAGCCGCCCTTTCCTGACCTCGACCGCCTATCTGAACCCTGTCATGCTTATTCATTATATCCTAACAGAAAACAAACAAAAGTGAAAAAGGGAAAATTTTTTAATTTTATTCCTTGCACTTCGGCCTTTGTCCTTCGTATTATGTTTTAGTAGTGCGGACGAGGGTAGGCTTTTGTTAGCCGCCCATATGGTATATCGGGTTCCGTACCGTCTGCATCTTGAGCAAAAATTGTTGCCGGCCGAAAATTGCCGGCGATTACTCCGCAAGGAGATTAGTTGAAGATTCTGCCTCGTTGAGGCCGACAGTAGAAGTGAGTGACTTTGTAGTCGGTAGAAGCGGGAGAACGTCTTCGACAATGTGCATGGATGCAATCTGGGCCCAGTGCCCTATGCGCAAAGGACTGTATCTCTCCGCGGGGGGATCTAGCCCGACGATTTTTGTTCTTATTTAGCCTTCTCTCCTTCTCTCTCGGGCGTGTCGGTTGCCATGACTGACACGCCTTTTTTTTGGCATAATCGATACAATCGTTACAACAGAAAGGCTTGAGGCCTGAGCACGCAAGCCTGAGGACTCAGGACTCAAGCCTAATTAAATAGAGTGGGCCGTAAGCCGAGTTCTGTTTCCACCCGAGGGCGGACGGCGGCCATTTATCTAGGCCGACCCTTGCGGGCCGACTCCTGCGGTCTACCCGGGACTCCTTACGGTGCGGACCACACCGCGCAAGGCCACGAAGCTAAGCTCCTTGGCCTGCTGGTCCCTTATTCGACCTTGCTCCCGGTGGGGTTTGCCGTGCCATCTGCCTCACGGCAGATGCGGTGAGCTCTTACCTCGCCTTTTCACCATTGCCGGCCCGCCACGGCGGACTTGGGCTGTGTGTTTTCTGTGGCACTTTCCCTGGGGTCGCCCCCGGTGGACGTTATCCACCACCGTGTCCTGTGGAGCTCGGACTTTCCTCTGAAGCGCCATAGGCCTCCAGCGGCCGCTTGGCCCACTCTGCAATACATTATACCACCAGATGGACTGTTTGGGGCAAAGTTTTTACCACGTTTGTCCGCTCGGATTTACCCCGCAGCCCTTGATGAGTACCCTCTGGAACAATAGAATAGTAAAAGCTGTCGCGGATTATTGTTGAACAGATTTACCTGAGCTTGCCATGCCCGCCAACCTTACACCCGAGTACAGAAATGCGGAGAAGGAATATCGTGCTGCTGCTAGCCCAGCCGAAAAGCTCGCCGCCCTGGAGCGTATGCTGGCCACCATCCCCAAGCACAAGGGTACCGACCACCTCCAGGGTGACATCAAGCGGCGAATATCCAGAATGAAAAACGCTTCGCAGGGCCCTGCGGGCACGCGGCATCTGGACATCTTTGCCGTCGAGTCCAGCGGGGCCGGCCAGGTCGTTCTGCTGGGCACTCCCAACGTGGGCAAGTCAGCCGTCGTGGCGGCCACCACCAAGGCCAAGGTCCAGGTCGCTGATTATCCTTTCGCCACGGCTGTGCCTGTGCCGGGAATGATGCCCTTCGAGGACATCAAGATTCAGTTGGTCGATTTACCCCCCGTCACTCCCGAGCACATGCCGGCCGGCATGATGGGCACCATTCGCTCAGCCGACATTGTAGCCGTCGTCGTTTCGCTGGCCGACGACGATCCGCTCTCCCAAGTGCAGATTCCTTTGGATACACTCAAGAGCCGCGGCGTAAAGCTTGTAAACACCCCCGAAGTTCCCGAGATGCCCGCCGCGCAAGGCCCAGACGACAAACCGCTCTTTCCCATCCGCGGCTTCATCCTGGCCACTCATCTGGATTCGCCTCCAGCCGGCGATAATCTCCAAGCCCTCAACGAACTCTATGACGATCAACTTCAAGTTAGAGCCGTCTCCTGTACCACCGGAGAGAATCTCGATCAGCTCAAAGCCTTTATCTTTGAGTTCCTGGATGTGGTTCGGGTTTATAGCAAAGTGCCCGGCAAAAAGGCCGACAAGAAAGACCCCTTTGTCCTGCCCCGCGGCTCAACGGTCTTGGATTTAGCCGGAGCCGTCCACCGCGACTTGCCTGATCAATTGCGTTACGCCCGCATCTGGGGGGCCGGCACTTATCCCGGCCAAACCGTCCAGCGCCAACACGTCCTCAGCGACGCCGACATCCTCGAACTGCACACATAACGGCATCCCCCCGCTCATTCGAGATCCGCAATCCGCAATTCGAAATTCGCAATCCTTTTCTGCCTCACGTCTCAGTCTTGTATGGAAATAGCCTCGACGGGGCAATCCTCTACAGCTTCACGGCAGGAGTCCTCGGCGTCCTCCGGCACGGGATCGGCGATAACCTTGGCCAAGTCATCATCGGTCTCAAAGACCTCGGGGCAGGTCTCAGCACATACGCCGCATCCAGTGCAGGTCTCTTCGTCAACTATAACCCTCATGATAATCCCCTTCTTGAAGAAGATGGATCCCCGCTTTCGCGGGGATGACAAATTAGCGACAATCATCCAGACGCAAAACGCTACTTGTTTTCATCGCATCGAACATTCTAGGCCCCGAATTTGGTAAGTCTACCCGCGTGAGCCAACACCAACGGCATCAGATTAATCATGGTTTGTCTGCCCAATCCGCCGTGGGCCATGACCCGTTCGCCGAAGTTCTTCACATCATCCGGCCGGGCCAGGTCGCTGACGATTAATACCGGGACCGGATGCCAGCTGTGCACAGCCATCTTGGCCGGCGTCGAATGGTCGGCTGTAATCACCAGGGCCGCCGCATTCAACTCCGCAAAAGCCGGCACGGCCGCGTCGAAGGCCTCGATCTGAGTAACCTTCCCCTCAAAGTCGCCGTCCTCACCTTTCTTGTCCGTGTACTTGAAATGCACGAACAGGAAATCGAAGTCCGGCAGATGCTTGGCAGCAGCCTTGGCCAGTTCGGCCGGCTCTGTCGGATCGGCCACCACCTCCATACCCACCAGCCTGGCCAGGCCTCGATACATCGGATAGCCCGCTATTGCCCCAGCCTTACACCCCCATTTTTCTTCAAAGCTGGGCATGGGCTTCTTTTTCGCAAAACCCCGCAGCAGCATGAAGTTGGCTGGTGAATCGGCTGTGGCCAGAATCGCCCGAACCTGTTCGAGCAGGTCATTGACCAAATTGGTGGTGTAACTATCCTTGCCTGCAAACTTCCCTGCCATCTTGGCCGGCAAGGGAGCTACATTCAGTGCCTGCGGATCAGTATCGGCCACATTATCGTCGAGCTGATCGGACCGCAGGACCATCAAGGCTCGATGTTCGGATACTGTCTCCAGAAAAACCTCCACACCTTTGGGCGCAACCAGTTTTTCTCGAACTATCCCCAGCAGCCGTTTGTTTTCCTCGTCGCTGATTCGCCCTGCCCGCCTATCCGTGATTCGCCCGCCGGCATCCAGCGTGCAGAAATTCACGCGTATGCAGACGTCCTCGGGCTGGACTCTAAAGTCAATTCCCAAGGCCGCCAGCAGCCCTCGCCCAACGGGCAGCTCAAGGGCGTCATAGCCGAACAGGCTCAAATGGGCTGGCCCTGAGCCCGGCGTAATCCCCGGCAATAACGGATCAAAGCAGCCACAGACGTTCTTTGTAACCAGTTTATCCAGGTTGGGCGTCTTGGCTGCTTCCATCTCGGTCTGGCCCCCCTTGCTCAACGGCAAACCGCCCAACCCGTCCATAACCACGAATACTATCTTATGCTCGTTCCGCAGGATGATCTCCGAGGGGAATTTGGACATATCAGCACTCTCCTGATTACTGGGATTGCGATAGCGGGCCCGCCGAAACCCGGCCTAGCTAATAATGCACCTTGGCCCAGCGCTTGTCAACAACGCTGATGCGGGGACAGAGCTCTAGCCGAGCTGACTATTCGATTAGTCTTGGCCACCGAGCGTTTGCTCAACCAGGTCGATGAATTTCTCCAGAAACACCGAGCTGTCGAAGTTCAGGGCATGTTGGCGAATCTTTTCCGGATTGAACCGCTCCACATTGTGTTCCAACGCCGCCAGGGCATTGGCCATCGCTGCCGGGCTGGCCTGTTCGAACAGGACCCCCGTTGGCTCATCCGCACGTCCCAGAGGTCTGACGCTGTCCAGCACCCCGCCTCTGGCCAGGGCAATCACCGGTCTGCCTGCTGCCTGGGCCTCCACGGCCGTGATCCCGAAATCCTCCTCCCCGGGCATCAGAAACGCCAAGCAACGAGACATGTAGTCAGAGACCACCTCATCGGGTTGTTGTCCCAGGAAGTCCACGCCTTTGACGTTGCGGGCCCGCAGGTTTCGCCCCTCGGGTCCCTCCCCGATGATAATCAGTCGCCGATTGGCTCGGCGGCAGGCCTCCATCGCCAGGTCAATACGCTTATAGGCCAGCAGGTTGCCTACGATCAGATAAAACTCCCCTATGTGTTTGGATATGGCGAACCGTTGGCACTCCACTGGCGGATGGATAACCACTGCCTCTCGATCGTAAAAGCGTTTGATCCGCTCGCGCACCGCCGTGGAGTTGGCTACGAACTGATCCACCCCCGCGGCACTCTTGCGGTCCCAGTGCCGCAGGTAGCGCAGCATAGCCCCAGCCGCAACTTGGCTCCAGACCGGCCAATTCTGACGAACAACTTCAGTTTGCCTCTCCTGCCAGCAGTCACGCATTGGAGTATGGCAGTAGCAGATGTGTTTGGCCCGGGCCTCGGTACGTACGCCTTTGGCCGTGCAGTGACTCGATGAGACTACCAGATCGTAGCCCCGCAGGTCCAACCGCTCTGCTGCCAGAGGCATCAGCGGAAGATAATAGCGGTAGTTGTGTCGCAGACCGGGCATCTTCTGCAGAAAGCTCGTGAAGACCCGTCGGTCTCTGACAAACTCCGGCAGCTCATCCGGCAGGCAGAACAGTACGTGCACGTCGGCTCTGCCGAACAGCATGCTCAGGGCCCGCAGAACCTGCTCGCGACCGCCAAAGCCCGTAAACCAATCATGGACCAACGCGATTCGTAATCCGGATAATCTTGTCCTTGCCGCCTTGACCATCGAGCTATCCCTGAATAACTAATCCGGGCCGTAAATCTTGGGCAAAGTCAAACATCCGCTTTCCTTTATCCTTTGGGCTTTGGTAAGTGATAGTCGGATACTGACTTGCTACGCCAAGCGTCCTTTGGAAAGGAGCCCCAGTATACAATGCTAGGCCTCCATTTCCCAGACCAAAACAGGCCGCCAGCAGCTTGCTCCCTGTCTGGAGACCATAACAACTGTTTTTGGGGTTGCAAACCGGGCTCCTAACCGTTAGCCTTTCGCTCTCGGGCATTTTTGCCAGGACAGGCGGGACTTACGCTAAATGACACGCACTGATTCGATAAAAGCTGTCCTCTTTGATTTGGGCAACACCCTCCTGGACTTCGACTGCAAAGACGAAGATATCAAAAAAATGTTCGAGATTGGAGCTCGCCGGGCCTACGAACGTCTCCAAGAGCAGGGCTATCGCTTACCCTCTTTCACCAATTACCATCGCCGTCAGTTACGCCAGATGCTTTGGCGGGTAACTTGGGCCCGGACGATTCGCCGCGATTTCAACGCCCTCCACACCCTGCGCAGAATCTCCTTGAGTATGGGGCTCGACCTCACCCAGGATCAGTTGGAGGACCTCTCCTGGCGATGGTATGTGCCTTTGAGCAACACCGCCAATGCAGCGGCCCAAGCGAGACAGGTCCTCGACTGGCTGGTTCAGCGCAAGTTCAAACTGGGTATCATTTCCAATACTTTCATTCCCGGTGCCGTGCTCGATAAGCACTTGGCCCGGGAGGGCTTGTTGGACTATTTTCCGGTTCGTCTATACTCCTGCGACACCGGGTTTCGCAAGCCCAGCCGAAAGATATTTCGCTTGGCCCTGCGCCAGTTATCCTGTCAGCCCCGGCAGGTCGTCTTTGTCGGTGACGTCCCTCGCACCGATGTCCGCGGTGCTCGGCGGGTAGGCATGATTGCCGTGCTCAAGGATTACAATCAGCCCCGCAACTTGCGCGACCGATGGATGCCCTATACCAAGCCAGACTTTACCATCACCCACATGAGTCAGCTAAAAGAAATCATTGAGCAATTGCAGGGCAAGCCTCTCTCGTAGCTTTTTCCGATGGTATCGCCCTAGAGCATGTGCCCCAGCTTGTCCTTCTTGGTCTTGAGATAGTCGATATTGTGCGGACAGGGCTCAATAGCCAAACCAATCCGCTCGACAATCTTCATCCCGTAGCCTTCCAGACCGTAAATCTTCTGTGGATTATTGGTCAATAGCCGCAGTTGCCGCAGCCCTAGGTCTCGCAGGATTTGCGAGCCGATCCCGTAATCCCGCCGGTCCGCCTCGAAGCCCAGCTCCTGATTAGCCTGTACGGTGTCGAGCCCCTTTTCCTGCAGCACGTAGGCGTGGAGCTTATTAGCCAGGCCGATGCCCCGCCCTTCCTGGCGAAGGTAGACCAGCGCTCCTTTGCCCTCTTTTTCGATCATCTCTAAAGCCGCGGCCAATTGCGGACCGCATTCGCAGCGTTGCGAGCTGAACACATCGCCGGTAAGGCACTCCGAGTGCACTCGCACCAGCACCGGCTCCGGATGCACTATCACTTTGCCCTTATCGTCCAGTCCGCCCACACCGCCCTTGCAAAGGGCTAGGTGTGGCTGGCTATCGAAGGGACTCTCGTAGCCGATTAATGTGAACTCCCCGTAAGCCGTGGGCAGCGACACCTGCTGCAGTCGCTTGATCAGCGTCTCGCGATGCCGACGATAGTCGATCAGGTCGGCGATAGTAGCCACCTTCAGCCCGTGCTCGGCGGCCAATTTAGTCAGCTCGTTCAGCCGGGCCATGGTCCCGTCCGACTCATTAAGGATAGGGCAGATAACCCCCGCATCTCTCAGCCCCGTCAGCCTGGCCAGGTCCACCGATGCCTCCGTATGCCCCGCTCGATTCAAAACGCCCCCCGGTTTGGCGCGAACCGGAAATACGTGTCCCGGACGCACCAGGTCTTCGGCCCTGCAGTCGTCTTTGACTGTTTGGTGGATGGTCAGGGCACGATCGCCCGCCGATTCTCCGGTCGTCAACCCAAAACGCGGGTGGGCATCGATGGTAATCGTAAAGGCCGTCCCCATCGCTGCCGTGTTATCTGAAACCTGCTGGTAAAGTTGAAGTTCCTGGCACCGCTGGCTTGAGAGCGTCAGACACATCAGCCCGCGACCATAGCGCAGCATAAAGTTGACCATCTCCGGTGTTATCTTCTCCGCCGCGCAGACCAGGTCACCTTCATTCTCACGCGATTCGTCATCGACCAGAATGATCATCCGACCGGCTCGCAGATCGTCCAAAACTTCTGGAATGCTGCTAAAGGCCATGGCTCTCCACCGTCGAAAAACATCATTTTTATATATCTAATCCTGGCCTGCTTTTTCAGCCTGGCTGGAGTTCTCACCCAGCTGTCTAATTCCGATCCGAGTATAGTTCGCCAGGGTCAGTACCCCCAGGGTCGCTGCAATGCACCATAACGAGCGGGTCAGCCACCAGGCCGCCCCCGCCCATACCCTGGAAATATCCGGAAAAAGCAGAGTACCCATGACCATGGCCAATTGGGCGCAGGTGCAGGCCCTGCCCAGTTTGCTTGGGCCGATGGCCAAGTGGCCCGTAACAAACTGGATGATCAGCACCCCGGCAAACCACAGAACATCCTTACCGATGATAACTACCACTACCCAGGGCGGAAGCAGGGCATTCGGGACACCCGTTTTCTTGATCGCCAGCAGGATACACGCCGCCGTGATCAGCAGCTTGTCCGCCAAAGGGTCAAGGAAGTAGCCCAACCGGCTCCGCTGCCCCGTCCGACGCGCCAGATAGCCGTCCAGGGCGTCGGAAAACGCCATCACCACGAATATCCCCATAGCCGTGTACCGAGCCCAATCCGCAAACCTCAGCTTGTTTTGATACAGCACCAGCACCACAAAGGGTACTATCAGCAGTATTCGCGTTATAGTTACCCGGTTCGGCAGCGATAATTTTGCCACCACCAACTCCTCTCACCGAGGCCCAACAGCTTCAGCTCCACACAATCGACCCGATCGCGAGAATCTCAAGCCGCAGTGTAACCCACACGCCCCCTCCCGGCAATCCAAAAGCCTGCCCGCCTGATCCCTGGAATTCCGCCGGGAGTCCTTCCCTGCATCCTGATCAGCTGGTATAATGCTTTCGGCAACCCTACGGAGGCCCATGGAAATGTTCACCGAGTCATTACAGGCTATCCAGGATTATCTCCGACGTATCTACACCTCTGAACCCCTGCTCACTGTCGTCGTCGAACTGCTGCTCATCGGCCTGGTTGTATGGTGGGTCGTTCGCTTCCTGAGGGGCACCCGCGGAGCCAGGCTCTTCAAGGGGGCCTTGTTTCTCTTGGCTGTGGCTTATCTCATAATCAATCTTGTCGCCAAGAGACTCGAATGGAACCGC
>DAOVKO010000120.1 GCA_030631725.1 Actinomycetes bacterium
GCCGACGCCGTTACTTACTGCGGCACCCACTCCGGCCGTGACGAGGATAAGCTTGCCAAGCTCAACCTCGCCGTCGATTCCGCCCAGAAGGTCGCCTCCGGCGTCATCCAGGCCTGCCCAATCAACTACGAGTGCAAGGTCATCGGCTCGTCCGACATCCTCCCCGAAATGCTCTCTGATACCGTCAAGACCGAATGCTACCCCCAGGGCGACTACCACCGCGTCTATTTCGGCCTGGTCCTTGCCGCCTACGCCGACAAAAACGCCGCCGCGGCATTGTGAAAAGTAGTCCGCCGCCTCACGGTGAACGAAGACTGGAGACGAGGGGAATCGAACCCCCATTTCCGCGATGCGACCGCGGCGTGCTCCCGTTACACCACGTCCCCATTCTGCATTGACCAATATAGCAGAATCCGCTACGCGTTGGCAAGCTTTTTGACCACGGCTTGCACTTGCCCAAATTCCAATGACCTGCTATATTAGATCTGTCAGCATAACCTACGGCAGAGAATATGCCGAGTTCCGGGTGAACCCATGTCCACTGTCAGCCTCGATCAATTCCTCCAGCTTAGAATCAGCCGGCGATGCCAATATTTCATCGAGAACAACCGCCTCTTGGCCCTGGTTTATGCCCAGCAGTTCGATCGCCCCCTGCTGGAGAACCTTTTCCGATTGGCCGATGCCGTTCGGAGTCTCAGCGAGACCAGCGACGGTAGGCTCTTTCTCCGCTCCCTCCTGCCCGACCGCCGGGCCATGCTCTACTTCACTCAGCCTTCCACGCGCACCTTTTTGTCGTTCGCTGCCGCCTGTCACATCCTGGGCATGAGCACTGCAGACGTCCGCGATCCCGCCACTTCTTCCGAAGTCAAGGGCGAAACTCGCCAGGACGCCCTGAGAATCTTTTCCATCTATCACGATCTGATCATCATGCGCCAGCCCGAAGCCGGCTTCTGCGAAAAAATAGCCTTTCAGATGCTCTCTTGGCCCGGACGAAAACCCATCATCAATGCCGGTTCCGGCACCGATCAGCACCCCACCCAGGCCCTGCTCGATCTCTACACCCTCCACCGCTGCTTCGGGCGGGCTGGCGGACTCGACCATAAAAAAATCATGCTCGTTGGCGACCTTAAGCGAGGCCGAACCGCCCGGTCGCTGGCCTATCTGCTCACCAACTATCAAGGCATCGAGTTGATCTTGGCTGCTCCGGACGAACT
This sequence comes from Actinomycetes bacterium, assembly GCA_030631725.1. Lineage (GTDB taxonomy): Bacteria > Planctomycetota > Phycisphaerae > JAACET01 > JAACET01 > JAACET01. The sequence continues at coordinate 1,215 of DAOVKO010000120.1, forward strand.
GGCCATGGCCGAAGATATCAAGCAACACCTCCGCGAAAACTCTACCACCTTCATCGAAACCAACGACATGCACGCCCACCTCGCCGAAATCGACGCCATATACATGACCCGCATTCAGGACGAATGGGATCAGGGCAGCAAGACTTCCATCGACTACAGCCGCCTCGGCCTGCAGGCCAAGCACCTAACCGCCCTCAAACCCCACTGTTACATCCTGCATCCTTTGCCCCGCCGCCGAGAGATTCAAACCGCCATCGATTCTGATCCCCGAGCCGTCTATTTCGACCAGGCCGAGAACGGCATGTGGATCCGCGCCGCCCTTATTGCTCACATGTTCGCCGTAGACAAGGACATTCTTGAACACTGAGCGTCCAGCTCTCTACGACCACACCGAGTTCAGCTATTGAGTTCAGTACTAATCAAAAATGGCCGAATCATCGACCCCGCTGGCGGCCCTGCTGTCCCTGTAGACCTGTTCATCGAGGATGATCGAATAGCCGCCCTTGGCCAAGTCCCCGCTTCCGCCGACATCACCATCGATGCCCAGGGCCTGCTGATCACTCCCGGCCTGATTGACCTGCACGTCCACTTCCGCCAGCCCGGCTACGAGCAAGCCGAGACCATCCTAAGCGGCTGCCGGGCGGCCGTCTGCGGCGGATTTACTGCCGTCGCTGTCATGCCCAACACCACTCCCTGCATCGACACGGCCCAGATGGTCCGCCTCGTCGGCGAGAACGCCCAACAGGCCGACCTCTGCCGAGTGCACGTCGTCGGAGCTGTTACCGTTGGCCGGCAGGGCCGACAACTCGCCGACTTGCACGCTATGGCCCAAGCCGGCGCCCTCGCCTTCAGCGACGACGGCGACTACCTCGCCAGCCGCGAACTGATGCAACAGGCAATCGCCCAAGTCGCCGCCTTGAACCTCGCCATAATCCAGCACTGTGAAGACCCCGTCCGCGGACGCGGAGACGTCAACGCCGGAAAAGTCGCCGAAGCCATCGGCCTGTCCAGCTCGTCCGGCCAGACCGAGGCCGAGGCCTTCGTTCGCGACCTTGAACTACTCGACGCCTCCCCTTCGCCCTGCCGATATCACCTCGCCCACGTCTCATCCGCCGATACCGTCCGAAATCTTTCCCTAGCAGCTTCAGAGCACCTGAGCATCACCGCCGAAGCCACCCCCCACCATCTGACTCTTACCGACGAGCTTTGCCGCAGCCTCAATCCCCTTTACAAGGTCCGCCCGCCCTTGCGCAGCAGCCAGGACGTTGCCGCCCTCAAATCTGCCCTGGCCGACGGCACCATCGACTGCCTGGCCTGTGATCATGCCCCCCATACTGCTGCCGAGAAGTCCCGCGACTTCGTTGCCGCCCCCGCCGGGATGATTGGCCTGGAAACCGCCCTGGCCGTCTATATCACCGAGTTGATCGTACCTGGCCTGCTCACTTGGCCTCAGTTGATACAAAAGCTCACTACAAACCCTGCCGCCGTCCTTGGCCTCGAGAAGCCTCGCATCGCCCCTGGCTCCACCGCTGACCTTACACTCATCGACCCTTGCCGAACGTGGCTCGTCCGCCCCGAAGTCTTTCACAGTCTCAGCCGCAATTGTCCTTTTGCTGGGCGAACCCTTACCGGCAAGGCCGTCGCCACCATCGTCGCCGGACGAATTCGTTACCTCGATTCTGTCACTATTACCGGAAAACTCCCCCCCGATGTCATTCACAACTAACTCGGAGCTACGGACTCATGTCTCACCAGATTGGTATTTGCAGTTACTTCAATCCTGACTTGCCCCCCGAGCAGGTCTTCGAGCTGATTATTCGCTCCGGCTTCAACGCTATTTCCGTCTGGGGCGCCGGCAACCCCGGGACCGCTGCCATGCCCGACTATTACAAGCAGTTCATCCGCGCCGCCCGGGACGTCCACGGCCTGGTTCTCGACTCACTCCACGCCCCCTTTGAGCTGACCGCTGATTTATCCAGCCCAGACAATTCCCTTAGAACCAAAGCTGTCGATCGGCTCAAGCTCGCCATCAATGACGCCCTCGAGCTGCAAATTCCTATTGTTATCATCCATGCTCACCGTGGAGAAGCTCCGCCGCAGCTTTCTGTTCTGGGCCAGCGAAGTTTCACCGAGCTGGTAGAGGCCGCCGCCAATGCCAACATCCTCCTAGCCGTCGAGAACACTTTAGACAGCATTGCTCCGCTCGAGTGGATTCTCAGCCAATTCCCTGCCTCGACCGTCGGCTTATGTTACGATTCCGGCCACGACCAGCTCATCCCCGGCCAAACCTTTGACCTTTTGCGTCGCTGGGGCCGGCGTCTGCTGACCACTCACATCCACGACAACCTCGGCCAATCCGACGACCATCTGATTCCCGGCCAAGGTGTAATCGACTTCTCCGCCTTCGTCCGGGCCTTTCCCTGGCAAACTTACAACGGCTATCTGACCATCGAAGCGACCATGGCCAACTCGCCTGTAACCGACCCCGCCGAGTTCCTCACCCAAACCTTTGCCGCTGCCAACCACCTCCTCACCCTCGCCAGACAAACCAACCCCCCTACAGATCAAAGATAATTAGACGCTGACCCCTGCCTTCGCAGGGGCAAGCTTTGCAGATTCCGCAGAAAAGTAATTTGCCGCAGAGATTCCGCAGATTTCGCTGAAAAGATAAAGGTTTCTTAAACATCTGCGTAATCAGCGTAATCTGCGGCTAAGTAATTCCTTTCTTCGTGGTTGAAATATTTTCCAAAAAACCCTTGACAAGCTAACCCATTTCTGCTAGTATATTACCTTGTGTGAGAGAGCAATCCTTAGAAGAGAGACTTAGAGGAAAGGAGCGAAGATGCGGTCAGGACGTATCGAAAAGCCCCTATCAACATGTTTATGTGCTTTTGTGACGCTCGTGTTGAGTGCTTCCGTGGCTCTGGCGGATGCAGTGAAGCCCGTGCCCTGGCTGGCCGGGGTGACCTCCGACAGCGTTTATGCGTGCCTGGAGGCCACTACCAACGCGACTGACGCGACCGTCGATTTCGGCCGGGTCGTCGACGGAATGGGGAACTACGCCTTTCAGGTCACCACAGAAAGCATGCAGCCTACTTTGAGCGGCCGTTACGTTCACAATATCCCCCTGACCGGTCTGCAGCCCAACACTCAGTACCACTACAAGGTTACCCACGGTTCGGATGTCAGCGCCGACTACACCTTCTGGACGGCCCCGCTGCCGGGAACGCCAGCCAAATGGGGCTTTGCAGCCGACTGCCGATCGAACCCCACCTTGCACAACACGATGGCTGGTCTGATCGCTGCGCGGAGCCCGAGGATGATGGTATACGGTGGGGACCTCTGCCACAGTGCCACGTGGGACTACTGGGATACGGAGTGGTTCGTAGCCAACCAGAACGCTTTGAACGCTACGACACCGTTCGTTAATGCTGTCGGCAACCACGAACAGTGGCTCCCCCTAACCAAGGCCTACACGGAGTCTCCCGACGGGACTGACGGAAACGGCGAAGGCTACTTCTCTTTCGACTACGGGGACACCCACATCCTGGTCCTCAACAACATGGTGGATTACTCCCCAGGCAGTGCCCAGTGGGACTTTGCAGCCGCCGACCTTGCCGCCAGCACTAGCAACTGGAACGTCGTAGCCTACCACAAGCCCGCGTACTCTGCGGGCGGTGATGGCGAGAACGCGGGCATGATTGCCATGACCACGCAGGTATTCGAGCCCAACGGTGTGGACCTGGTCCTATCCGGGCACAACCACTTCTACCAACACAATCTGGTCAATGGTATTCATCACATGGTCCTCGGCTCTATCGGCGCACCCTTATATACGCCGGGCAGCGCTGACTACACCGTGCTTTCCGAGACCACTGTCTGCTTCGGCATTTTCGAGACAACTCCGGAAATGCTGACCCTGACGACCTACCGGGAGGATGGCTCGGTGATTGAAGTCATTGAGATCCCCGAACCCGCTACGCTGTCCCTGGTGCTGATCGGCGGTTTGGTTCTATTGAAACGTACGCGCAAATCTGGTACGGGATCTAGCCAAGAGATCTCCGGTGACCATTATATGTCTAGCCCCAAGTTGTTATGATAAGGATTATCAATGAGGCAATGGCACATGCTGCCGCGATCCGGGCTGCCCAGACAGATGCCTTCGCAGTCTTCGCGGACTCAGCCGCCGCTTCGGCTGCTTTTCTGCTCGCTAGTGCCTGTTCTGCTTTGGTAAGCCGGTTGAACAGTCGGACGGCGGTATCACTTTCGCTTGCTTCGAAAGGGATGTTGAGCTGTCTGCATCTAGCCTCTAGACTTTTAAGCACTTCTTTATGATATTGACTCTCAACCATATATCATCTCCTGCATACGTAACTCATTCTAGAGAGTTCACCTAAGCAAATGCCAGAAGAGTTTGGCCAGGTCTCAAGGTCAAGGGCTATAGTCGCCGGTAGATTTCGCTGCGGTGTCCGATGCGGAGCACTAGTACCAGCAACTCATCGTCCTGTATTTGGTAAACAATCCGGTAGGTGCCAAGGCGAATGCGATACATCGAACCTTGGCCAGCCAGTTTTTTGCAACGGGCTGGGCGTGGGTCGTGGGCTAAGTTCTGCATGGCCGTTATGAGTCGACGCTGTAGCTTTTTGGTCAACTTCAGCAGAGCGTCTCTTGCCCGACGGCTAACTTTGACCCGATAGCGTCCTTGCTTAGTCAAGCCCAAGCTCCTTCACAAGGTCCTCAAGCGGCACAAAATCATTCTCGGCCAAGGCCCGCCGAGCGGCTTGGAGGTCAATGCGGTCCTCCAGCTCGGCCAACAGTGCGGCATCTTCCACCGACACCAGCACGGCCGCAGGTTTGCCGTTGCGGTGTATGGCGATCCGCTCACCCTTATATGATGCCTCATTGACCAGGGCTCCCAGCTTGCTACGGGCTTCACTGATACTAAGCTTAGTCATAACTGTGGCCTCCAGCGATATACCTAAACGTACCCTTTGTACAACTATAGTATATCGTACACTTTGTACAGAGTAAAGAGAAAAAAAAGAGAGGGTTTTTTACCCTAGGCTGGATATTTCACAAGATTTTGAGCGGTTTTGCATAACTTACGCAAAACACAGGAGATAGCCGCTGCTCTTAGCTGCCCAATAGGTGCCAGAACAGTTTGGCCAGGCCCAGGAAGCTGGCGAAGCCGACGGTGTCGGTAATCATGGTCAGGAAGATGGTGCTGGATTGAGCTGGATCGATACCGAACCTTCTCAGCGTCAGCGGAATGGCCGCCCCGACGGCACTGGCTACGATCAAATTGCAGAGCATA
>DAOVKO010000067.1 GCA_030631725.1 Actinomycetes bacterium
AAGCCGGGGGACATCGAGGTGGTTGCGGCTTTCGATATCGACAGGCGGAAAGTCGGGCTGGACGTACATAAGGCAATCTTTTCCGAGCCCAACTGCACCGTGGTTTTCTGTCCCGAGCTGCCTGAAAACGGTGTTAGTGTGCGGATGGGCAAAATCCTGGACGGTTTGTCCGAACACATGAAGGATTACGATGACAAGGAGACGTTCGCCCTGGCCGACGAGAGCGAACCTACGGCAGAAGAAATCGTCGAGGTTCTCAAGGAATCCGGGGCCCACATTCTGCTGAATTATCTTCCGGTGGGCTCGGAGCAGGCCAGCCTTTTTTATGCCGACTGTGCCCTGAAAGCCGGGGTGGCTCTGATCAACAATATTCCCGTTTTCATCGCCAGCAACTCGGAATGGGCCAGGAAATTCGAGGAAAAGAACATTCCGCTGATCGGTGACGATGTCAAGGCTCAGCTGGGCGCGACCATCACCCACCGGGTATTGACCGACCTTTTCAACAAGCGGGGAGTAAAACTCGAACGGACATATCAGTTGAACACGGGGGGCAATACGGACTTCTTGAACATGCTCAACCACAAGCGGCTGGTCTCCAAGAAGAAATCCAAGACAGAAGCGGTGCAGGCAGTGACGGCCAAGAGACTCCCAGACGGAGATATTCACATCGGCCCCAGCGATTACGTGCCCTGGCAGAAGGACAACAAGGTCTGTTTCATTCGCATGGAGGGAAAGCTCTTCGGCGACGTGCCCATGAACCTGGAGTTGCGGCTCTCGGTGGAAGACTCCCCCAACTCCGCGGGAGTGGCCATCGACTCGGTTCGCTGCTGCAAGCTGGCTCTGGATCGCGGCAAGGGAGGGGTTCTGTGCTCAGCTTCGGCCTATTTCTGCAAGCATCCGCCAAAGCAGTTCACCGACGATGAAGCCAGACGGATGACCGAAGACTTTATCGCCGGCCGCAGGGACGATTGACACCTTTATCAGCTCGCCGACAGAGAGCCGCCGATGAAATGTCTGATCCTGGCCGCTGGCCGAGGCAGCAGGTTGTCAGAGCAAGGAGTTCCCAAGCCCCTTCTTCGGCTTGTGGGATTAGCCCTGATTGAGCGGACCATGCTCACTGCACAGCAGGCGGGTCTGGGCAATTTTTACGTCGTAGCCGGGTACGAGGCAGAAAGGATCAAGGAGTTCCTCTCGGAACTTCCCCTGCGAAGAGACCTGAAGATAACCGTTATCCAAAACGACGAATGGGAATGCAAGGGCAACGGACAGTCCGTTCTGAAGGCCCGGGGGTTTCTCGAGGACAATTTTATCCTGCTGATGGCCGACCATATCTTCGAGCAGGCCAGCTTAATCGACTTGATGAAGGAAGACCTCGGGGATTGCGAAGTCCTGTTGGGGGCCGATTTCAACATCGGGCAGAACAAACTCGTTGACACCCAGGACGTAACCAAAGTTTCCGTCAAAGATCAGCTCATCTTGGACATTGGCAAGAACATCGAAGGATTCGACGCCTACGATACGGGAATGTTCCTTTGCTCCCCGGCGGTTTTTGATGCCCTCGAACAGAGCTGCCGAGACGGCGACACGAGCCTCTCGGGCGGGGTGAGAATACTGGCCAGACAAGACCAAGCCAAAGTCTTTGATATAGGGGGCAATTACTGGATTGACGTGGATGATAAGAAAGCACTTCAAAAAGCAGAACACACACTTTTAGCAACATTGAAGAAGGAAAATGATGGGCCTATATCAAGGTATTTCAACAGACCATTATCTATCGAAATCTCACGCCATCTGGTAAAAACCAGCATTACACCAAACTGGATCTCATTTCTTTCCTTTTTCCTTTGTTGCCTTGGCGGGGTCTTCTTCTTCTTGGGCGGATACCTTAACTTAGTCCTGGGAGGGATACTAGCCCAAGTGTCATCTATTATTGACGGATGCGACGGAGAGATAGCTAGGTTGAAATTTCAAGCCACAGAGTTTGGAGGATGGTTTGATGCTGTTCTGGACCGTTATGCTGACGCCTTTCTCCTTCTGGGGCTTACCTTTTATGTGACTTCGTCAAACGGGGATTTCCTTTATATTCTGATCGGCTTTATGGCGATTATCGGCACTTTCATGAATAGTTACACGGCCGACAAATATGATGGTTTGATGAGGAAAAGAATTGAGGCCAAAGCTCACCGTTTTAGAATAGGCCGCGATGTCAGAATCTTCATCATACTTCTTGGCTGTTTGGTAAATCAGCCCTTTTTGACCCTTGTTGTGCTAGCAGTCGTTACGAACACTGAAAACGTTAGAAGGATAGTCATTCTGTATAAAAACGGATCGGACGGTCTTTCTGCTGGGAGAAGAAAGAAGCGGAATATCACAAACGAATAGACGAACTCGCCGAAACCGTTAGAAAAGGACAATTGATTAAACTCGAGGGAGTCGCTATCGACTCGATTCGCTGCTGCAAGCTGGCTCTGGATCGGGGCAAAGGAGAGGTTCTGTACTCAGCTTCGGCCTATTTCTGCAAGCATCCGCCAAAGCAGTTCACCGACGATGAAGCCAGGCGGATGACCGAAGAATTCATCGCCGGCAAAAGGGATGATTAGAGCACCTCTGAACGGGGCACTATCCGGGGGGGGTTTTCTGGAAATTAGAGCTAACAAACAAGCTCAGCGACAGGTCATGCCGTTGGATCGGCTGGTCTGGCGGTCTTCTGTGCCACAATCATGATTTCGATTTCATCGAGGTCGATTTTTGCCTTCTTCCAACTCCCGGCCGTTCCTCCCCAGATGTTCAGTACCTTCATCCCAGCCAACCGGAAGAGAAGAACAAGCTCGGTTGGCACAAATGCCCGTTCCCTAACTGCCATTTTCGGATGAGTTCCTGCCGGAGCGCACTGGGACACTTCTGAGATTGTCAGCGGATCGAAACGATCCTGCTCAACATCTTCTTGTGTATGCTTGCGAATCATGGACAAGCCGTTTAAAACAGTGAAAAGGCTCTTGGCCTTGGGTTTCAGTGCCCGGCTGATATTGCCCAGGATGGCCAGGGGCTGCTCAATGGCCTCATCGCTGCTGCCGAGCAGGCCAAAAGCTCCTTCGCACAGACAGATCGCGGCATCGAATTGCCCGTCTAATGAAAACTCGGTGGCGTCGCAGTATATCCAGTTCACGCTGACTCCTGCTGCTTTGGCCTTCTTTTCTGCCTCGCAAAGCATTCCAGCCGACAGATCAACTCCGGTTACACGATAGCCTCGCTTGGCCAGTTCAATCGCATGGCGTCCCGTTCCACAGCCAACATCCAGAACCGACGCGCCCGGCTCAAGCCCAAGTTCTTCAATCAGAAAATCCGCCTCCTGGACGGTGTTTCTCGTGAACACGTTGTTGTCGTACGCTGGCGCCTCTAAGTTGAAGAACTCTTCCCACGATTTTTTCTCATTCATATTCACATCCTGATCTCTACTGCCCGGCTCACGAGCCAAGCAGAATAGATTCAACCAGCTTCAGGTCGGCGGGGGTAGTGATTTTTATGTTCCCCGGGCCGGCGGCTACGATGGCTGCGCTTTGGCCGAGAGCTTCGACAACTTGAGCATCGTCCGTGGGCTCGGCCTGCTCGGCTGGCCAGGATGCGTAAGCCTGGATAATCAGGTCCCGATGGAAGACCTGGGGCGTCTGGGCCAGCCAATAACTGGAGCGGTCCGGCACGTGAGCTGCTTGGCTATCGGAGTCGGCTTTTTTTAGGCTCTCATTGACCTGACGGGCGACGATGGCAGCTCCGGTGGCGGCGGCCCGGGCAAATACCTCAGCAATAACAGCGGATGAAACTGCAGGACGGGCTGCATCGTGCACAGCCACCAAGTCAACCCCAGGGGCAACCAGCTCCAGGGCGTTGCGAACACTCTCGAATCGCCGAGGGCCGCCGGCGACGAGCTGAACGCTTCTTGTGTATAAGTCTTGAGCCCATTGCCCCCGCACCATAGACATATCCTCAGGGGCAACCAGTAGGAGCCGCTGAGTTATCTCGGAGAAGGCATTGAAACAATCAAGGCTCCAGAGGAAGACCGGCTTGGGGCCTATGGGCAGATAAGTTTTGCTCAGCGGCCCACCAAAACGGCTCGAACGCCCAGCCCCAGCTATAATCAGAGAAACGGTAGGCATTTGCTGGTTTCTTGTCGCGGCCGGGTCCTACTGGCCACGATCGGGCTTGTAGTTGCGGGAATTTGAACGGTTGTTTGAGCGTCTGGAATCGCGGGGATTACTCCCAGGGCCTCCGTCAGTCACTTTACCGAAGACCAGCCTGCCGGCCGAGGTCTGAAGAGCACTGGTAACCGTGATGCCGACGGTTTGGCCGATGCGATTGCGGGCCTGCTCGACGACCACCATGGTGCCGTCATCGAGGTATCCCACGCCCTGTCCGGGCCCTTCACCGGGCTTGACAATCTTGAGCTTCAGGCTCTCGCCGGGCAGGAAGACGGGTTTCAGGGCGTTGGCCAGGTCGTTAACGTTTATGACCTCTACACCACGAAGCCGAGCTATCTTGTTGAGGTTGTAGTCATTGGTTACAATGCGTGCGTTGATCCTTTCGGCGGCGGCGACGAGCATCTCATCAACCGTGCCGCCGAGATCCGCAGCAAAATCCATGTCCCGTATGACCAAGTCAATACGCTTGTCGGTCTGCATGGTGTTGAGGATGTCGAGCCCTCGCCGACCCCGCTTTCTCTTTAGCCGATCGGCCGAGTCAGCGATGTTCTGCAACTCTTGAAGAATAAAACGGGGGATGGTCACCTCACTCTCGATGATACCGGTCTGGCAGATGTCGGAAATCCGCCCGTCAATGATCACCGAGGTATCCAAGAGAAAGGGGCGAGCCCCCTTGGTTTGACGCGAAAACTCTACGTAGGGAATGACAAAGCGGAAGTCATCCTTGGTCTGCATTACGAAGCTAATAGTTATGTAGCAAGTGAGAGCCCCGACCATGAACTTAATGAATTGCAGCAAAAGGTTTGAATGCTGAGGAACGTTTTCGGCCCGGGCCAACAGGCTCATGACCTTTGTTGTCTCTTCCCTGGTCAGGGCTTCGCGGGCCTGCTCAATGAGGCTCATGATCTGGGGAGTCTCGGGGACAGGCATAAAGACGGTGCCCAGGAACTCCAGAATCAGACCAAAAACATAGGTTACGGTCATGCCGGCCAGCAAACCGAAGAGCACTCCAGCCAGGGCCCGCAAGCTCTTGCGGGGCCAGACCATGTCCACAACGATGATCAGAAAGGCCCCCATCACCGCCAAGAGGATTACAGCCACCCGGTGCTCGGCAAAATCTGGAACCTGCTCCGCGTACAAAAAGGCGATGGCGGCTACGATAAGGACAAAGACTCCCCGAAGAATATGTAATAAAAGCATGACTTGCTCCCTCCCTAAAAGTGTGGGCGGATAATGGAATTGGATGATAACCTGGCCGCAGAGATATAATGACCAGATGCGGCTATGAACTATTTATGAAGCGTTTCAGTCAGATTCCTCCTTGGGTTTATACTGGGCAACAATCTGCTGCTGGACGTTCGGGGGGACCACTTCGTAGTGGCTGAGCTCGATGGTATAGCTTCCTTGTCCGCCGGTAACGCTCTTTAGCTGAGAATTGTACTGGGAGACCTCGGCCAGGGGTACTTGACCGCGAACAACTGCAAAATTGCCGGGCAGCATATCCTGGCCCTCAATGCGGCCTCGTTTGCCGGAGATGTCTCGAGCTATTTCGCCGACAAAATCCATGGGCACGGTGACCTCGATGTTGACGATGGGTTCAAGCAGGACGGGTTTGGCCTGCATGAAGGCCTTTTTGAAGACCTCGCGCCCGGCTATCTGAAAAGCGATGTCCTTGGAATCCACGGGGTGGGTTTTGCCGTCCACCAATGAGACTTTCACGTCGACGACGGGATAGCCCGCCAGGACACCTTTGGGCATCTGAGCCTTGATGCCCTTGTCCACACTGGGCCTGAAGGACTGGTCGATGGAACCGGCGAATATCTTGTCGATGAACTCATAGCCTCCGCCGCGCTCGTTGGGCTCCAAGTCGATAAAGACCCGGGCAAATTGACCGGCGCCGCCGGATTGCTTTTTATGAGTGTACTCGACATATTTTGCCGAGCGCTGAATGGTCTCACGGTAGGGAATCTTGGGAGGCTTGGTGACTACTTCGAGTTTGAATCGCTGCTTCATTCGGGCCAACATTACCCGCAGATGCAGATCGCCCAGACCGGAAATGACTAACTCGGCGGTTTGAGCGTCGCGGGTTACGCGGAAGGTGGGGTCTTCGTCGGCCATGCGGCTCATGGCCTCGGAGATTTTCTGCTCGTTCCCGCGGCTCTTGGGCTCTATGGCCAGAGAATACAGGGGCTCAGCGGTCTTGACCGGGCGAATGATTCCCGGCCCAGGCTGGCCCTTGACCGTAGAGCCGGTGCGGGCTTCTTCCAGCTTGGGCACCGCTGCGATGTCGCCGGGGATGAGCTCTTCGAGTTCCTCAGAGGTGTTGCCCTGGAACCTTAGCAGGTGCCCACAGCGCTGGCCGCGGCGGTTATCGTCGACAAAGATATTCATCCCCGAGCGTAGGGTGCCGCTGAAAATGCGGAGGATGGCATTGCGGATGTTGCTCTTGGGGTCGGCGCTGACGCGGACCACCTGAGCCAGAAGCTGCCCGTCGGTCTGGGCGGATATCTGCTGGGTTGAGCCGTCCTCCGCCTCCAACTGGGCAGCGGGGCCTTGCAGGGGATTGGGCGCGTAATCAGCCACAATGTCCATCAACTCCTTAACCCCCAACTCCTGGCGAGCAGAAGTGAACAATATGGGAATCACGGTCCCGGCTGCCAGGGACTTGGTGAAAGCATCGGCCAATTGCTCTTTGGCGATTTCTTCCCCGCTCAAATAGGCCTCTGTCAGCTCATCGTCGGCTTCAACGATGCTCTCGAGCAAGTCGGTGTGGGCCTGGGCCGGCTCGCCAAAGGCCGCTTGGCCGTCTGCGCCTTCCAGGCAGTTCACCAGGGACTTGCCGTCGGCAGAGGGCAGGTTCAGAACCCGACACTGCTTGCCGAACTGCTCGGTTATGACTGAAAGCAGAGCCGGCAGATCCAGATTGTCGGCGTCTATCTTGTTGATGACGATGATCCGAGCCAGGTTTCGTTCGCCAGCAGCGGTAAACATCTTGCGGCTGTTCATCTCAATGCCCGTCGAAGCGCTGACAACGAGCACAGCGGTTTCCACCGCAGCCAAGCTGGGCAAAGCTCCGCCGGAGAAGTCCGGAAAACCGGGCGTATCGATCAGGTTTATGGTCTTGTTTTTCCAGGAGAAGTGCCCAAAGCCCGGATCAATGGAGTACTTGCGCTGCTTTTCCTCCTCGTCGGCATCGAAAATGCTTGTGCCATTGTCAACACTGCCGAGACGATTGGTAAGCCCGGCAGTGTGCAACAGGGCTTCGGCCAGCGAAGTCTTTCCCGCCGAACTGTGTCCGATGAGTACGAAGTTGCGAATATCGGCGGTAGTGTACTGGGCCATCGTTTCCTCCAAAACACCGTCAAACTGGAATCCCAGGCGATATCTAAGGGCCACAGTATATTCGGGCTCGGCAAACGGAGCAAGGGGGAAAAAGGCGTCAGGCGTGAGGCGGGCAACTCTGATTGGGCCAAAGCGCCGCTGAGTTTGGATTGCGTGAAGTGCAAACCCCCAGGACATAGCGTGGAGGGGCATTCGTATTTTTGTGTAATTCAGGGACCAAAACCGCTTTGGGCCAAGTCGATGGCCCGCAGCAGAGCCCGGGCCTTGTTGAGGGTCTCCTCGTATTCGAGCTCGGGCACCGAATCAGCGACGATACCGCCGCCGGCTTGGACATGGGCCTTAGAATTGTGGGCGACAATGGTGCGCAAAGCGATGCAGGTGTCCATGTTGCCGGCATAATCGATGTAGCCCACAGCCCCGGCATAAGGCCCGCGACGAGTGGGCTCAAACTCATCGATGATCTGCATGGCCCGGACCTTGGGGGCGCCGGTAACGGTACCGACGGGCAAAGTGGCCCGGAGAGCATCGAAGGCGGTCCTGCCCGGAGCTAATTTGCCGGTAACGTTGGAGCAGATGTGCATGACGTGCGAATAGCGCTCGATGGTCATGAGGTCGGAGAGTTCGACGGAGCCGGGCTGGGCCACTCGGCCGACGTCGTTGCGGCCGAGGTCAACCAACATGACGTGCTCGGCCCGCTCCTTAGGGTCGGCCAGCAGCTCGGCTTCGAGGGTTTTGTCCTCGGCTTCAGTCTTTCCGCGGCGTCGAGTGCCGGCCAAGGGGCGATTGGTAACAATGCCATCCTCCACACGGCACATGATTTCCGGAGAAGAACCGATCAGCACGCAGTCGGGACTTTTGAGCAGGAACATGAAGGGCGAAGGATTGACGACCCGCAGAGCACGGTAAACGTCAAAGGGGTCACAGGTCAGTTCCACGGTCAGTCGCTGGGAAGGGACTACCTGGAAGATGTCGCCGGCCCGGATGTACTCCTTGCAGGCTTCGACGATACTGAGGTATTTTTGCTTGGTGATGTTTGACTTGTAGCTGACGGCGGAGCTGGGCTCGGCGGCGATCTCCCGCAGGGCGATGTCGGCGGGGGCTTTGAGCTGAGCTACGATTGAATCGATGGACTGGCAAGCCCGGTCGTAAGCAGCCCGTGGGCCCTGAGCGCCGACGTGGGCGTTGGAGAGGACCTTTATGGCTTTGAAGACGTGGTCGAAGATGACCATGGAGTCGTAGAGGCCGAAGAGTAGGTCGGGCAGTTGGCGGTCGTCGTGCGGGGGATTGGGCAGCGATTCGCCCTCATAGTAGCGGACCATGTCGTAGGAGGCGTAGCCGACAGCCCCGCCTGTGAAACGGGGCAGATTCGGCAAATGGATCCCATGGTAACTGGCCAGCAGTTCTTCGAGGTTTTTCAGGGGGTCCGAGCTGTCGGTGGTTTGAGTTTGGCCTTCGCGAGTGATCTCGACGCGGTTGCCCTTTGCTCTAAAGACGGCGACGGGCTCAGCTCCGAGAAAAGAATAGCGGGCGATGCGTTCTCCGCCAACGACCGATTCGAGCAGAAAGGCATGGTCGGCGTTACTGAGCCTTAGATAGGCCGTAACTGGCGTAAGGACGTCGGAGAGCAATTGGCGATAGACGGGAATGGTTCGGCCGGGCTGAGCCAGTTTGGCGAACTCATCGAAGCTGGGATAGTAGCGAGCCACGGCAAGGTCTCCGGAAGTTGAGTCGGAAGATATGTTATCGGCAAATGGCGGCAGTAGCAATAGGAAGGGCGGACAAGCAGAGTAAATTAGCCACAAATCAAGAAAGGCAGAGCTATTGGTTATTAGTCATCAGCTATTAGCTATTTGCCATTTTCCCCGACACACAAAATGCCCCCGGGCTTTGTTCATCGCCTGTCGTTTCTGGTATTCTCCGAGCAATAACCAATAACAAATGACTGA
>DAOVKO010000052.1 GCA_030631725.1 Actinomycetes bacterium
AACCGTGTTGTTTGCAAAGCTCGGCAATCCAGGCAGACCGGCGAGCCAACTGCCGACGATTGAGGGCCTGGGGCATCAGCAGGACGTCCTCTGGGGGGCAGGGCTGGTCCAACTGGTCCAGCACATCTTTAATCTCTTCAATATCGGTGGGCTTTTCCAGCACGAATTTTAGCTGACATTGGCTATGCGTCCGGCGGGCCTGGTCCAGATAAGCCCGGATAGCGGGGATATTCAAACGGCGGCTCTCATGATCCTCGGCCAGCGAGCGGTCAGTCGGGCTGGAGTTGCTCAGCTTGGGACTGATACTGGCGAGGTCCACGTCAACGATGCGATCCACTGTCGCTGCGGTTTCGAGGGTGAGATGTCGGCCTGCCGATCGCAGTTGTACGCATAACTCATCCAGCTCATCGGCCAAGAGCGGCTCTCCGCCGGTGATGACTACATATTTCGTCGGGTAGCCGAGTAATTTTTCCAGTACCTGCTCGACGGTCATGGCCCGACCGTCCTCAGCTCGACGGGCATAGGGGCTGTCACAGTAACGGCAGTGCAGCCTGCAGCCGGCTAAGCGCACGAAGGCTGACGGGATACCGGTCAGTTTGCCTTCGCCCTGGATGGAATAAAATATTTCAGCTACTTGCATGGCCACTCACGCATACCTGGCCGGATCGACCAAGCCCGCCTGCTGGAAGCCTTTGAGCCGCAGAACGCAGGCATCGCACTGCCCGCAGGCGCCTCCCTGTTCGTCGGGGTTGTAACAGGAGCTGGTCATGGCGAAATCGACGCTCAGCTCCCGGCCTCGCCTGATGATTTCATGTTTGGGCAAGTCCAGCAGAGGGGCGTGGATGCGAAACTTTTTACCGTCCTGCACGGCTGCCTTGGTGGCCAGGTTGGCCAATTCCTCGAAGGCACGGATAAAGGCGGCCCGACAGTCGGGATATCCGCTGTAGTCCACGGCTGTAACGCCGATGAAAATATCCACGGCCTCGAGAGCCTCAGCCCAGGATAAGGCCAAGGACAAGAGTATGGTATTGCGGGCTGGAACATAAGTGGCCGGAATTGCCGAGCCCGGCTGGGCGGGGGGCAACGGAGCAGCATCAGTCAATGCCGAGGCCCGGCTGTCCGGCAGCTCCAGATGGAGAACCTTATGCTGGGCCACTTGGCGGGCTTTGGCCTGGGCACGGGCGCAGTGTATCTCTCGGCTGTGCCGTTGGCCGTACTCGACGGTCAGAGCATAGAGCTCATAATCCTGAGCCTGGGCCATGGCCAAGACCGTGGCTGAATCCAGACCGCCCGAGAGCAATACCACTGCTTTTGGAGCCATGCTTTAGCCTCAGATGTTGCCGTCGGCCAGTGACCGGCAGCTTGTTATCCGCAGGCATATAGACTACACTAGGGCCTTAGACGAAACAAGCTAAGCCTTTAAACCGGAGTTGTCGGCTGGAGTATCGAGTGATGGCTGATGCGAATAAACTTGAGCGTTTTTCCAATCCGCACCCCGGGCGGGATTATCTGATCGAGCATACGGCCGAGGAGTTCACCAGCGTCTGTCCCAAGACTCACCAGCCGGATTTTGCCACGGTGGTCATCAGCTACGTAGCTGACAAATGGTGCGTGGAGCTCAAGAGTCTTAAATTATATCTGACGGACTACCGCAACCAGGGCATCTACTACGAGGACGTTACCAATGTTATCCTGGACGATCTTCTCCGGCTTTGTGAGCCGCGATGGATGCAGGTCGAGTGCCACTGGAACCTGCGCGGGGGGATCCGCTCGCGAACCCTGGCGGCCAGCGGGCCAAGGCTAAAGGGAATCTGATCTGGATTTCCCAGTTACAAGGTTATTATGCGTATGAACAAGAAAACAGAAATTAAAGATATTATTCCTGCTACAAGCAAGTTATCATCTCAAAGAGTTAGATGCAAGCCAACAACAGTTACTGACGGAAGCAACAAAATTCTGTGAAGGAGACACACTAAATGGGAACGATTGAGGTCCATCGGGTAGGTAGCGAGCGTCCTATACTTTTTGCCGCGGCCGAGCTCCGGAAGTATCTGGGCCGGCTCACGGGCGGCAAAGTGAAAACCAAGGTCTGCAAGTCATATGATCCGTCCTTATCGGGGCTTTGGCTGGGCAGCTTTGCGATGTTTCCCCAGACTGCCAAGAGGAGGCAATTGGACAGCGAATTCGATGACGAGATTTACATTGAGGTCGGCCGAGCCGGCGGAGTGATTTTAGGTGCAAACCCCCGCAGTGTTCTGCTGGCGGTATATCGCTATTTGACGGAACTCGGTTTCAGGTGGGTTCGGCCAGGCAGGGATGGCGAGTTCATTCCGTCGCTGCGCGATCCCTTCAGAAAATGCGTCTCGGTCAAAGAAAAACCGTCCTTCCGTCATCGCTGTGTCTGCATTGAGGGGGCTGTGAGCTGGGAACACGTCCGCGACATGATCGACTGGATGCCCAAGCTGGGGTTTAACTCCTACTTCGTGCAGTTTCGCGAGTCCTACCAGTTTTTCGTCCGCTGGTATCACCACGAGCACAACCCTCGGCTGAAAAAGGAGCGTTTTACTGTTGGTGATGCCCGCAGGTTCACCTCGCGCATCTGGGAGATGGCCGGCAAGCGTGGTCTAATCATTCACATGATGGGCCACGGCTGGACCTGCGAGCCCTTCGGGGTGCCCGGCCTGGGATGGATGAAGGAAAAGAAGCCCGCGCCGCAGCGAATCCGGCGACACCTGGCAAAGGTCAACGGGGTCAGAGACTGGTGGCAAGGTGTAGCCCTCAATACACAGTTGTGCTACAGCAATCCGAAGACCAGAAAGATCATGGTCAATGCTGTGGCGGACTATGCCCAGGAACATCCGCAGGTTCCGATTGTATGCTTCGTCTTCGCCGACGGATTCAACAATCACTGCGAATGCCCGAGGTGCAGGCAGCATTTGCCATCCGATATGTATGTCAAGATCTGCAACGAGATCGACGTTGAGTTGACGCGGAGAAACCTGTCGACGAAGATCACGTTCGATCTCTATGCCGATTGCCTCTGGCCCCCGAGGAGAGAGCGGCTGAAGAACCCGGACCGGTTCATTTTGATTTTCGCGCCGATAACACGCACCTACACACACTCGCTCAAGACCGGGATGCGAGGGCGCTACCGGATTCGGCCTTTCGTGCGCAACCGCCTGGAGCTTCCCACGAATATCGGCAAGAACCTGGCTTTTTTGCGTCGGTGGCAGCGAATTTTCAAGGGTGATAGTTTTCTTTTTGACTACCACCTCATGTGGGATCACATCAAGGACCCGGGCCACCACCGTCTCGCCGAAACACTTCGCGAGGACATCGATCAGCTTCAGGGCCTAGGACTAAATGGCTTGATCAGTTGCCAGGTGCAGCGATGTTTTTTGCCTACGAGCCTGATTATGACAACGATGGGGCGAGCCCTGTGGGACCGTAAGCTCTCCTTCGAGGAAATTGCCAACGACCTGTACAAAGCAACATTCGGCCCGGAGTGGCGAAAGGTCAAACGCTACACCCGGGCCCTATCGGACCTCTTTGACCCGCCGTTCTTCAGGGGCGAACGGAGCGAGAAGGAACTGCACCAAACCGCCACAAAAATGGCGAGTATCCCCTCCGAGATAGCCCGCTTCAGGCCAACCATAGAAGCTAATATGAAGCTCCGGAATGCCTGCCATTCGCGCTCCTGGCGCTATCTGAAGGAACACGCAGAGATTTGTCTGCACATGGCCGCGGTACTTGGGGCGCTTGCCCGTGGCGAGAGGGACCTAGCCCAGGAGGAGGCGAGGAATCTGTTCGACCTCGTTCGGCGAAGGGAGCAGCAAATCCATCGCGTCTTTGACGTTTGGGTGCTGGTCCTTGTGGTTGGCGAACTGTTACAAATGACCGAGCAGGAAATGAGCAGCTGAACAATCTGTTCAGGGGACATATAGATCGCGACTTCGGTAAGAAAAGCTTGTCTGATAACAGGGGCAATTGCCCCATTGCGGGTTGCTATGGCAGCGTCCGTGTAGGACTTCGGCGCCACCGGCGACGGCAAGACCGACGACACGAGGCCTTCGTTAAGGCGGCCACGACCGGAAGGAATATGATTGCGAATTTCGAAAAGACAGGAAATTTTGCTGTTCTGATTTGGAGAACCAATGGCTGAAGGAGGATGGTTATAGCCGCTACTGCGTCCCCAGCATCTCGGGGCCCCTGGCAGGCGAAGGTGGCGGGGGGGGTTGAGGATAGTATGACGGTCGCGGGTTGGAGCGTACTTGAGAAAACTTGGTTCGCAAGGCAGTGAAAGAAGCACTTCTATGCTAACGGATGATCCTGGACAAGAAGATCGTGTAGCTCGCCTGAGACAGCCCCAGGCAACTAGCAACAATGCTCAAAACAGCTTGGCGAAGTTTGCCAAAACTGACTTTGGCCACTTGCGTGCTTCGCTGAAACTTCGTGATGCTGCTATCGGCGTGGTTGTCGTGGGTGTTGTCTTTTGTCTTGGCAATCTTGATTTCAATCGGTATCAATTTCAGCCCTTTCTCAACTGGATGATTTGGCTGTTGCTGCTCAGTCTCCCCTCTGTCTGCATGATATTCTTGCCACTTTGGCTTTCACGAAAAAGGCGGGCCAATCTTGTACATTGGCCTGGTATAAGAAGTATCCTAGTCGAAGCTGCAATTGCCGCCCCACTTACTCTGCTGATAATATTGTTTGACCATTTATTAGGAATTGACGACTCGGAGATCAGAAGAGCTTGGGAATGGGTCATCCTACGCCCTGACCTTAGAATGATATTCGTCACGATTGTCCCATTTATAGTCGTGATAGGACCCGTAGCAGAAGAGCTGTTCTATCGTGCTTTCCTTTACAATGCTCTTCGCTCGAAGCTTCCTGCGGTGATCGCCGCCACAGCACAAGCTGCATTATTTGCTATATCACATTTCTATGGGTTAGCCTTGACTGCGCTCTTGTTCGGTCACGGCTTATGTTTGATCGGAATTTATCTCTGGCGTAAAACCCTTCTTACCCCTATTTTCGTTCATGTCTTTCGTAATCTCATTTTTGTTGTCTGGCTCCTTGTGGCGGCGGTGTCCTACACAAACACAGCGCAATTAGGAGTCCTACTTGATCCACACGAGGAAGGTTGCCTCATCGTCGAAATAATGTCCGGAAGTGCAGCGGACAAGGCAGGTCTTAGGGATGGAGATATTGTTACAAGCGTCGACGATCGGCCAGTTGAAAGCCCAGAAGAATTAACTAGCTTGATTCAAGGCTATGGAGTAGGCGACCGCGTGGCCATTGCTATCATACGAGATGGCAAGCGCCTCGAATTGGAAGCGATCCTTGGTCGAAGAAGTAGCCCTAACCTTAGGGAGAGTTCTTTTGGTCCACGGGACTGGCGACTCGAAAATGAAAAGTGGGCATGCTACTGGGTGCACGACGGCCGTGAGATTCGTTGTGTATTCTTTCTCAAGGAAGAGCAATGTACGTTAGCAGGGCCTTTGGGGCGTAGGTCCACCATCGGCATCGTGGCTTATTCGACATATCTACAATTATCACCCAAACATACTCTCCAGCTTATCTTTCCTCGCGGGAATCCAAAGGTTCTTACGGTTGCTGAGGACACATACGACCTATCCAATGGCAGGGTATTCTTGTGTGAGATTGTTAATGACCAAATTGTCGTACAGCAGCTCGACATCCAGGTGCGCCAGACAACTAATCCTGACGCTGAAATACGCCGTATTGTCAAAGACGAAGAAGATATTAGACAATTCTTTTCGCTACAGAAAGGCTCTGAACTTTGGAAGATTTTGTTCAACAACAAACGTTAAGCACTGCCTCTGCCGGCGTCTCGTCCCCCAGCCCGGCGAAGGTGGCGGGGGTAAAATGTATCGGTGTAGATCGCTAGATAGTCAGCAGTTCTGACACTTCGTGATCTTCCTGATGAAAGGTTGAAGGATGGCTAAGCTGCAGTCCTGTGAGATTGAGATTCGGGTGCCTTATGCCGACGTGGACCAGATGGGCTGCGTGCACCATTCCAATTATCTGAAATATTTCGAGCAGGGCCGAACCGAGCTGCTCCGCAAAAGCGGCTGGGCCTACAGGGAACTCGAAAAGGCCGGCACCTATTTCGTAGTAACCAAAGCCAACTGCAATTATCACAGCCCGGCCCATTACGACGAATTGCTAACGCTTAGCACTACGGTCAAGCGAGTTACACTAGCTCGCATCGACCACCATTATGAGCTGCGACGCAAAGAGGATGGGCAATTGCTGAGCACGGGCCAGACGACCTTGGCCTGCGTTAACGGTGATGGGCAAGTCGTCTCCATGCCGGAGGGGCTAAAACGCAAGAAGAAATAGGGGGCGTTATTGACGTTTGAATAGGCCCGAAGTGTCAGGTTTTGACTGAATCCAGGACCAATACAGCCAAGGGCCCGAACATGAAGACCGGCAGCCAGGCGGCCAAGAGGGGTTTTTCTGCGCCTAACTGCTGAGCGGCAAAGGCCAAGCCGAAGGCGCCGACAATAACCGCCAGGCCTTTGACCATCTGCAGGAACACGCTCTTGGGCTCACGACTGACGATCAGGGGGGCAGCCAAGAGCAGAATGATAACGTTGATGACGGGATTGGTGAACCTGAAATGTTTTTCCATCTCCAAAGTCGGCCCCATCCGCCGGCGAATGTAGTCCTGCTGCGACATGGCTACCAGACGTGAAGTAGATTGAAATTTGAGATAGGTGCTGGAATTTCTCAGGGAGAGCTCGCGGGGGCTCAAATCCGTGGGATAAAAAACGTCCGTTTTGCTCACTTGCGGAGTTTGCCCAGCGGAGAGGATCTGGAGTGAATCGGCCTGGTCCATACGCCAGGCTTTTCCGTCCCACGAAGCCTGCGGGCTGTATTGCAGCGAGGTCATGCGGCCGAGATCGTCCCGCCTTATCAGAAAGGCCTCGGTCATGGTGGCCTGGGAGACATCGAGGCCGCCGAGCAGCAGGGTGTTGGACTGATCGTTCTGCAACTCGACCGACATAATCATGTCGCCGGCAGCGTTTTCCTGCTTGCGCACCAGCTTATCGGCAATTCGGGGAATAACCAATTCCTGGTTAACAATAAGCAGAGCGTTGAGCAGGATACCCACCAGGACTACGGGCCAGAGCAGCCGATGCAAACTGATGCCCGAACTGAGAAGGACCACCGTTTCGTTGGCCCGGCGAATACGAAAGAGGGTAAAGAGGGCGGCGAAAACCACAATGGGACCGGCAAACTCCTGGTAGTACTGGAAGAGGTGATATGCATAATAGCTGAGCATGTTCTGGACCACCTGGCCGGCCGGCAGCATGCTTTCCGTGAATTCGTCAATCTGGGTGAATAAATCAACGACGATGCGCAGTCCCACGAACACCGCAAAAATGACCACATAACTGAAAAGCATATTGCGGATGACGTAACGATCTAGGATGTGGCCTATCTTATACATTTCTCAAAGGCAGTCCGTGATTATCTTTTCAACACTTTGACCAGCAAGAACACATTGGCTGCGCTCAATAAAATCAAGCCCGTCCAGGCCACGGCCACGGCCATCCCGGTGGAGAAGACGTCCGAATCCACCATCCGCTTGCCCATGATGATAAAGAGCAAGGCCACCATAGCCGGGACCAGCGAGAGCCCCGCGGCGACGATGAACTGGCCCCTGCGGAAGATGGCCCCCAGCAAGGCTCCCAGGATGGCCAGGACCGGACAACATACGGCTATGGCCATGCGGGAGTGGATTTCCAGGGAGACCTCTTTGGAGAGTTTGGCCAGGCGTGCGATCATTTGCCGGGCAATGCCCCGAAGCCTTTTGGGCGTCGGGCGGGGAAAGTCGGCCTGCTTTATCTCTTGGACTGAGAGCCCCATACCGCGCTGAATGATGTCCTCCGGAATGGCCAGCTGACTGATGCTAAAGTGTGTGTGTTCGAGGACGGTTTCCTGGCCAACGGCTGCGAGCTCTCTAATGTGGGCATTTCGCAGAACCATCGAAGCGGTTAGGCCCGCCGGGGCGGGCTTTGTCTGTGAGGCGGCCATACTAGCGGGTAATTCAACCAGTTCGAGGTTCACTTGCTTCACATTTTCAAAAACGCGAACGGGCTCAGTGCCGCCGGGGAGGTATTCCTCAATGGTGGCATCTTCCAAGATGTTCCCGGCTCCCTTGATACTGAACAACGGCTTGGGTGCTGAGCCTGTGAAGCGATACCTTTCCTGCTTTGGGCCGTAAAGTTCGAAGTAGCCATACTTGGTTCGGTCTGCATGCAAGCGTTTGACCAGTTCGCTGGCAACGGCGATTCGGCGGGCCTCTTGAGCTAAATTGCGAACGGAACTGTGCCGCTCGGGGTCGTCGCCCAGGGCCATAAGATCGTCCAGACTCATAGCCGAAAAACTCTCGCTGATTTTTTGGCGAATCCTGCCGCTGAATTCCAGGCTGGCGGCCTTGTGAACGTCATACTCAGGCAGCGTGACCACGGTGGCCTGCAAAGGCACAATGGCTATGCTGTCCAGCCGATCTGCGTTTTCGTCGGAAGAAAAAAAGCTCAAATTAGCGCTCTGGGCGGTTATTATTTGCTCGACCTGGTTGGTATCCCTGGCAAAAATGGCCACGCCTATGCCGGACAAGACATCATTGTCCGGATCAATTCGGTCAGCGTGTATGATACATCTGCGGTCGATCTGATAACGGTCCAAAGTGTAACTGCCTCTGCGGTTCAGTTGGCGGTAAACTATGTCCTTGCCGTGCCTGGCCACCAAGACTTCAAAGCGATCGAGAGCCCAATTGGGGACCAACCAGTTGGCCAGAACCACGCTCAAGATCATGGTCCCCAAGCCCAGCAGCAAAGGCACAATCAGCAGAGTCTGGATATTGATACCGCTGGACGAGCAGGCGCTCAATTCGTTGTCAGCGGACAATCGGCCGTACACCCAGCAGCAGGCCAACATGAGCGCGAAGGGCACGGTAAAAACCAGGAAGAAGGGAAACAACAAGATGAGGATTTCCAACATCTCGGTGGCGGTGATGCCGTACCGGCCCAGGGGCTGCAGCAGGCCGCAAAGAGCCATCAGACTGGTCAGCACCGTGGCCGTCAGCAGGGCGACGAAGGATAGCTCGCGGGCAAGGTAACGGTGCAAGATGGGTACCCGCGGCCAAAGTCCGCCCAAGAACAGCCGAATTCGACTGGGAGATTTGGAAACACTCATAGGCTGGCCAAGGCTTTATGATGGCCGATCAACAGGGCACGAAGTCTTACGTCCAAAGGATTATCCTACGACTCCTTGGACCTGCAAGCAAGCCTAAAGCCTGTTCTGCTCGCCTTGGCCGGAGCGTTCGCCTTGGTCGAGCTAACGCTGGGGATCAGCTTTGTTTAGCCAAAGGCGGAAGTGTTCGAGGTCCTTGGGCCAATTGTGTTGGTCGGCATAGTCGGCAAAATCATACAGCGGATAGGTTATGGTTGCACTGCGGGTCCTGCTGTAATATCCGAAA
This sequence comes from Actinomycetes bacterium, assembly GCA_030631725.1. Classification (GTDB taxonomy): domain Bacteria; phylum Planctomycetota; class Phycisphaerae; order JAACET01; family JAACET01; genus JAACET01. Next base: position 9,515 of record DAOVKO010000052.1, read on the forward strand.
CGCAGCAAGGAGAGCTGCCTCATGGCCTGGTCCCAATCCTTGCCTTCCCGCAGAGCCAACAATACAAAAAACATCCCCGTCCGATCCGCCCCGCCGTGGCAGTGCACTAGGAAAGGCGGTTCGATCTTCTCAATTTCGTCCAGCAGCTCATTCAACTGCTCACGATTGGGGTAGAGGCTGGCCAGGAAAGGCAAGTGGATAAACTCCACTTGGTTGGTCCGCACTACCTGGCGCTCGGCGGTGTACGAGGACTCATCGGTGGGGACAGCACAGAGGTTCACAACCGTTTCGATGCCCAAGCGCCGGATGAGCTGGCCGAGGTGTTCGGAAGGCATCTGCCCCGAGCGATACATGCCGGGGGCAATCGTCTCGTACAAATTGAAGTACACGTAACGGCTGACCATGACTTGGGCGAACAAGCCGCCGGCAAGCAGACTTGCCACGAGGAAACTGATAATCGTCAGTCGTCTGGCAAAGCTGCCCGTAGGCAAGAAGAGTTTTTTGAGCAGGATGACTTCGCCGACCCGCGAGCCCTCCAGGTAATGTCCGATAACCTGCAATACATATCCAGCCAGAAAGCAGGCAACTGCCGGCAGCCATGATTGCATAAACAGCAGGACCACGCCGACGACGGTAGCCGGTATGCCCAGGATATGGAGAAGCCGATTTGGTCCGGTCTGGTGACGCTCGAGCCAACGATCCAGTGCTTGCTTTAGATTCATGGCTATATCATCCTTCGCGGCGAACGGCAGCTAAGCGGTAATTATTTCATCCCAAACATTTCTTCTTTCAGGTCAAGATAATACAGGTAATCTTCCACCTTGACGTTGGGTGGGCAGCGATGGTC
>DAOVKO010000171.1 GCA_030631725.1 Actinomycetes bacterium
AATGGCATTCTCGGACAGGCAGAAAGTATTGAGAAACTGCGGGCCGGGGAAATTCTGCTTATAGTTGCGGTTAACAGGAAAGGGGAGTATCTCATGCGCCCTCTGGCACGTAGAAGCCTTATTGTGCTCAGCCTTTTGCTGACTCTTGTGATAGGTTTTGTGTTGGGAGCGGAGTTTATCAGGAGAATGCGATACGAAAGCCATCAGTGGATGCTCGCGGATAAGGCCAATCGAGTCTTACACTATATGATGCAACTTCGCGAGGGAGAGATAGAAAGGGCAACAAACGCTCTGGATGGGGAGATCAATAGCTGGCTGCTGATTTCAGTTCAGGGAAGAGATGTGAGCAAGCTGGCCGATGATTTTCTCCGGGCTTGGCAGACAGCAAAGGTCTATTACGATAAGTACGAAGTCGTGGGTTACGACTATTGTGACGACACTGAAACAGTTCAGGCTCTGCTGGAAAGAATAGCATGGTCAGAGAAGGAAATGATTCGACGGACATTCGAGGCCAAATACAAAGGGCCCAAGCCGGAAATCGCACCACGACTTGGCCTGAAGAAATGGGTGGACACGGCCCATAGCTTGCAAGAATTACGAGGTAGGGTGGTGCTCCTAGACATATGGGGCATAAGCTGTGGACCGTGTGTAGCTAAGCTGCCAAGAGTCCAACAACTACATGAAAAATTCAAAGACACAGGGCTGACAGTGATCGCAATACACATGGGGGGGAATCTAGAAGAGGTTAGCCAATTCGTAAGAGAGAACAATTACAATTTCGCAGTCGGGATTGACAATGTAGGGCTATGGAAAGATTATGGTGTGATGGGCTTACCGTCTTATTATCTAATCGATAAGGCCGGATATTTGGTTTGGGGCCCAGAACATGAGATACCCTCCGATGCGCAGATCGAAACTTTATTGAAGAAATAGTGCGCCTTCGGAGCTAAGGGGAAAACGATCACTGAGCGTTGCTCACCAATTGGGTGATAATAGCTGGTGTGGCGGAGGTTCCGAGGCGGTGGGCGCCGGCGGCGATCATGGCCAGGGCGGTCTCGGCGTCGCGGATACCTCCGGCGGCCTTGACCTTCATGCCGGCAGAGTGTTTGGCAAGCAGGGCAACGTCATCGACGGTAGCTCCGCCGGCCGGATGAGTGCCTGTGGAAGTCTTGACGAAATCGGCGCCGGCATTTGCAGCTAAGCGACAGCCGAGTATTTTTTGTTCGGTGGTTAGAGCGGCGGTCTCCAGGATGACCTTGAGGAGCTTATCCGCTGACGCGGTGTGCACGGCTTCGGCCAGGGCGGCGATCTCGTCCTGAACGAGTTGGTCTTGACCGTCGCAGAGGGCACCGATATTAGCGACCATGTCTATTTCGTCGGCTCCGTGATCCAGGGCCCAGCGAACCTGGGCGACCTTCAGGGCAGTGGGGATAGCACCGGTGGGGTAGGCAACAGGAACGTCTACCTTGACGGGGGAGTTTGAACAGGCCAGGCGTTGGGCGACACGCGGCAACCAAAAGAGGTTGACGCAGACGGCCCAGCAGCCGAGGTTGACGGCCTGGTCACAGAGTTGATCTATCTGCCAAGCCGTGGCTTCGGGCTTGAGCAGAGTGTGGTCAATACAGGCAGCTAGTTGGGAGGGGCTTATGGCGGCCATAAGTCTGTAATATAGACACTCCTGACAAAAAAATCAATTGCTATGAAGGTCGCAAAAACAGACAAAACCCCCAGGATAAACCTGGGGGCTAAACAATCTTGCTGGTGGCGAAGTAGTCCTGGAGGGGTTTGACGGACCAGTCGCCGGCCCGAAGGGCCTGGATGGCCTGGACGACGGCGCTGGCAGCGGTAACCGTGGCAATGAGAGGGATATTGTGCATGACGGTGGTGGCTCGGATTTTGCCCTCATCGGTGAGCGGCCCTGTGCGGGTGGGGGTATTGATGACCAGATGGACCTCGTTGTTGATGATCAGGTCGATGATGTTGGGGCGCCCCTCGGCAATCTTGCGGATGAATTTGACCTTTACGCCAGCTTGCTTGAGGCAGGCGTGAGTGCCGGGAGTGGAAAAGACGCGAAAGCCCATCTCCACGAGCTGGCGAGCTATAGGGACGATCGCGGGTTTGTCGGCATTGCGGACGCTGAGAAAGACGGTTCCGCGAGTGGGCGGGGCTAAATTAGCGGACATCTGGGCTTTGGCCAAGGCCAAGGGCAAACTGGCATCGATGCCCATGACCTCGCCGGTGGAGTGCATCTCCGGGCCGAAGATGACATCGACGCCAGGGAACTTCTGGAAAGGAAAGATGCTTTGCTTGACAGCAATGTGGTCCAAATGAGGAGGATCGTGGACTTGTAATTCATCGAGGGTTTTACCGGCCATGACCTTGGCGGCGATTTTTGCCCAGGGGATTCCGGTGGTTTTGGAGACGAAGGGAATGGTCCGTGATGCTCTGGGGTTGACCTCGAGGACGAAAACCTGGGCGTCTTTGACGGCGTATTGGACGTTCATCAGGCCGCGAACGCCAAGGCGCTGGGCTAGAGCGAGAGTCTGGCGGCGAATCTCATCGATGAGCTTTTCGGCTAGGGAATGAGGGGGCAAGACGCAGGTGGAGTCTCCGGAGTGGATGCCGGCTTCTTCGATGTGCTCCATTACGCCGCAGATTACGGTGCGCCGGCCGTCGGAAACGGCATCGACATCGACCTCGATAGCAGCGTCGAGGAACTGATCAATCAAAATGGGATGCTCGGGCGAGGCCTGGACGGCGTGGGCCATGTAGTATTCGAGTGCCTTGTCGTCGGAAACAATTTGCATGGCCCGTCCGCCGAGGACATAACTGGGACGGACGAGGACGGGATAACCGATCTGTCGGGCGATTTGCAGGGCCTGGTCGGCGGTGTTGGCGGTGCCGTTGGCGGGCTGGCGCAGGTGCAGCTCCATGAGTATCTGCTGGAAGCGGTAGCGATCCTCAGCCAGATCGATGGCCTCGACGGAGGTGCCGATGATGGGCACGCCGGCCGAAGCGAGGCCGTGGGCGAGGTTTAGCGGGGTTTGGCCGCCGAACTGGACGATTGTGCCGTGGAGTCTGGAGCCGAACTTGCGGCAAATACTCAGGACGTCTTCGAGGGTAAGCGGTTCAAAGAAGAGCAAGTCGGATGTATCGTAGTCGGTGCTGACGGTTTCGGGATTGGAATTAATCATGACCGCTTCGAAGCCGAGCTCCTGGACGGCAAAGGCGGCATGGACGCAGCAGTAGTCGAACTCGATGCCCTGGCCGACACGATTGGGGCCGCCGCCGAGAATGACGATTTTCTTCTTGTCGGTGATGCGGATTTCATCATCGATGACCGCTGAGGCCTTTCCGTTCTTGATTTGGACGGCTGGGGCTTCATAGGCAGAATAGTAGTAAGGGGTGTAGGCTTCGAATTCGGCGGCGCAGGTATCGACCAGCTTGTAGGCGGCCTCGATACCAAGTTCGCTGCGGCGTTGGCGAACGTCCTGCTCGGAAGTTTGGTAGACGTTGGCCAACTGGCGGTCGGAATATCCAAGGCCTTTGGCCTGGGACAAGAGATTGCCGGGTACCTTGGCCAGTTCGTTATGGGCCAAGAGCGATTCCTCGAAGTCAGCGAGGTCCTTGATGTTCTGAAGGAACCAGGGGTCGATGCCCGTTTGCTGGTGGACATCCTCGACGCTCATTCCGGCCTTGAGGGCATAGCGGACGTAGTAGATTCGCCCCTGGGAAGGAACGGCGAGTTTGCGGAGGAGCTTTTCGCCTTCGATGGGCCATTCGACGTGTTGATCTCCCCGGGCGGGTCGGTTGCGTTTGGCGGCCAGCCATTTGTCGTTGGCGTCGAGGCCGATGCCGAAACGCTGGACCTCCATGGAACGAATGCCCTTCTGTAGGGCCTGCTTGAAGGTTCGGCCGATGCTCATGGCTTCGCCGACGCTTTTCATCTGGGTGGTGAGGGTTTCGTCGGCGTCGGGGAATTTTTCGAAGGTCCAGCGAGGGATTTTGACCACGGTGTAGTCGATGGTGGGCTCGAAACAGGCGGGAGTTTGGCGAGTGATATCGTTGGGGATTTCGTCGAGAGTATAACCGACGGCCAGCTTGGCGGCGATCTTGGCGATGGGGAATCCGGTGGCCTTGCTGGCCAGGGCGGAGCTGCGGGAGACGCGGGGGTTCATTTCGATTACGAACATTTTGCCGTCGCGGGGGTTGACTGCAAACTGGATGTTGGAACCCCCGGTGGCTACGCCGATTTCGCGGATGATGGCAATGGAGGCGTCACGGAGCCGCTGGTATTCCTTGTCGGTGAGGGTCTGGGCCGGGGCAACGGTAATGGAATCCCCGGTGTGGACGCCCATGGGGTCGAAGTTCTCGATGGAACAGACGATAACCACGTTGTCGTTGTGGTCGCGCATGACCTCGAGCTCGTACTCCTTCCAGCCGATGAGTGATTCTTCGACGAGGATTTCGGAGATCATGGAATACTGGAGACCCCGGGCGGCAATTTCGCCCAGCTCGTCGATATTGTAGGCGATGCCGCCTCCGGTTCCGCCCAGAGTGAAGCTGGGCCTGATGATGCAGGGCAGGCCGATCTCGGCCACCACCTGGTCGAGGCTTTTGGACAAGACGTCGGCGATGGCCTTGCTGCGGGCGGTTTCCCAGCGGTCCAGGGCTTTGGCGTCGAGGCCTTTCGGGCGCGGCCGCACCAGGGCCCGGAGGATGAGCCCGCGGGGCAGCTCGAGGTTGATGTTGCGCAT
>DAOVKO010000227.1 GCA_030631725.1 Actinomycetes bacterium
CAATCGCGGCTGTCCAGCAGCACCAGGCCGTGACTGCTGTGATCGAGCAGCGAGAGCAGAATGGCCTGGTCTTCTGATAAGTGTTGGCTTGTGCCGGTAGTCATTCTAGCTAAGACCTCTGCGACCTGAGAAACTTCTCCAGGTGGCTGGCGATTTCAGTCGGCCCAGTGCCCTTGTCCAGAAAGCCCCGGGCTGGGCAATACCCCGGTTCGGCGAGCTTGCTCTTTAGGTCCAGGCCGAAGCGCTCGTCGGCGGCGGAAAGTATGAACACCGGTACGGTGTCAAGCCGACCGGCCGCTTTGAGATCTCTGGCCCATCGCAAACCGGCATCCGGCTCGTCGAGCATGATGTCCAAGAGGAGTAAATCGATTTTTTCATCGGTAAGAACGCTTTCGGCCTGGGCGGGTGTCTTGGCCCAGAGGATTTGGCCGAGCCGGGCCTCGAGGAACGGTTTGAGTGAGGCTGCGTAGTCGGCGTCATCGTCGAGCATCAGGATGTTCCACTTTCTGCGAGCCACGTCTCTACCTATTACCGATTTTTGTTGTCATCCCTCGCGCTAAAAAAGCGGGGATCCATCTTGTTTTTTTGGCTTCCTGGATTACCGCTAAAGCGGTGGTAAGAGCCCGCTTTCGGGCCATATGGCTGTGGCGATCTGTTCGACGTAACGGCGTTGCTCGGCGGTATCGAGCCAGCAGGAGCGGCCATCCAGGTCGGAGCGGGCGATGTCTGGGTCATAAGGCAAAGTACCCAGGACGGGCAAGTCGTCCAGCAGGGATTTTAGTGAGCTGGTGTCCAAACCTTCGGGGAGTTTGTTGATTACCGCGGCGACGTTATCGATGCCGATCTGCTTGGCCAATCGCCGGACGTTCAGGGCGGTCTGGACGCTGCGCTGGCCGGGCTCGGTTACCACGATCATGGTGGATACCGCTTTGGCGGTGGCCCGGCTGAGATGCTCGACGCCGGCTTCCATGTCCAGAATCACGATCTGCTCGGGCTTCAAGAGCAAATGGGTGACCAAGGCTTTGAGCAGGGCGCTTTCGGGGCAGATGCATCCGCCTCCGCCGGTGGCGGCCCCGCCGAGGACCAGCAGGCGGATGCCGTCGAGTTTGTGGCTGAATCGTTCTGGGATGTCGTCGACCTTGGGGTTGAGCTTGAAATAGCTGCCGTAGCCGGCCTTGGCGTCGGTGCGGTCGAGGATGAACTGGCGCATCTCGGAGATGGGGGTAATCTGGGTCTGGGCAGGAATGCCCAGGGCCCCGGCCAAGTTGGCGTCGGGGTCGGCGTCTACGGCAATGACGTCCTTGCCTTTTTCTGCCCAGTATCTGGCCAAAAGAGCCGCCAGGGTGGTCTTTCCCGTGCCACCTTTTCCGGAAATGGCTAGCTTCATGATCTTTTCGCCCTCTGACTATTAAGGTTAATGGCCAAAACCATGGACATTGGCCCTGCGGAGAAGTATTCTAAGAGGGGAACACTGAGAAAGCAACTGTTTTGCCGAAAAACCGGCAGTTTTTCTCGCCGTTCGAACGGATATCCCACCGTTCAGCGTGTAACTATCTATTATAGATAGACTTATACAGATAGGCTTCTTAGCCGATTATCCGGCAGGTTGGCCTTGGCCTAGTGTGGAACGTAGGTGGCGGATCTGGATTTTCCCGTCTAAGCGCCTTTAGGACGGTAGTTTGGTGAGAAGTTGGCGGCACGGCCTTTGCTTATTGGAGAAGGGGGACGGACTCTGTGTGTAGAGTGCGCCCTGCAATAGGTGTTTGGGATATATCTAGTGAAGAATCTCCTGCAGTCATGGGAGGCCATAACATGAGTTCGAAGGATAAGAGTATCAGTATCGACCCAGCCACCGAGCAAATGCTCAAATCGGCGGCATCTCAGGATCTCGAGCTTGCTTGGGATCGCTATGAGGCTATGCTGCCGCAGTGCGGTTACGGGCAATTGGGTTTGTGTTGTAAGATCTGCGTGATGGGCCCCTGCCGGATCGATCCATTCGGGCAGGGCCCGCAAAAGGGAATATGCGGTGCCACGGCCGATATCATTGCAGCCCGCAACCTGGTCCGCATGATTGCCGGTGGCGCCGCGGCCCATTCAGATCACGGTCGGGATGTGGCTCACACGTTGCTTTCGGCGGCCAGCGACCCTAACTGCGATTACAAAGTCGTTGATGAGAAAAAAGTCCGGGCCTTGGCTGAGGAACTGGGCATTGTCACCGAAGGTAAGAGCAAGGAAGAGTTGGCCAAGGCTGTGGCGGAAATATCTTTTGCGGAATTCGGTCAGCAGCACGGGGAACTCAAATTTGCTCAGCGGGCACCGGAGGACCAAAAGAAACGCTGGCGGGAAAACACGGCCATGCCCCGGGGGATTGACCGGGAGATCGTTGAGATCATGCACCGGACGCACATGGGGGTGGACAACGATCCTAAGAACATCATCCTGCAAGGAATCCGGGCGGCCCTAGCCGATGGCTGGGGTGGCTCGATGATAGCTACAGAGCTTTCCGATGTGCTTTTCGGCCTGCCCAAACCTGTGCCTTCGACGGCTAACCTGGGTGTGCTGGAAGCCGATGAAGTGAACATTGTCGTTCACGGGCACGAGCCGACCTTGTCGGAAATGTTGGTTGCTGCTGCCCAAAGCCCCGAGATGATTAAATCGGCCGAGAGCAAAGGGGCCAAGGGCATTAACTTGGTCGGGATGTGCTGCACGGCCAATGAAATACTGATGCGTCACGGCATCCCCCTCGCGGGCAACTTCCTGCAGCAGGAGTTGGCCTTGGCCACTGGGGCTGCAGATGCCATAATTGTTGATGTTCAGTGCATCATGCCCGCTTTGGGTGAGTTGGCCAAGTGCTTCCACACCAAGCTGATTTCCACCAGCCCCAAGGCCAAGTTCCCCTTTGCCGAGCACATTGAGTTTGACGAAACCAAGGCCATGGATATAGCCAAGCAGATTATCAGCATGGCCATCGAAAACTTTCCCAAGCGCAAGGGCAAGACAGTCTGCATTCCGGATATTCGGCAGAAGCTGGTGGCCGGGTTTACGGCCGAGAATGTGTTTGAGTTTCTCGGTGGGAGATATCGGCCGAGTTATCGGCCGCTGAACGAAGGGATCATGACCGGGCGATTGCGGGGGGCTGCGGCCGTTGTGGGCTGTAACAATCCCAAGGTAAAACATGATTACGGCCATGTGGGCATGACCAAGGAACTGCTGGCCAACGACGTGTTGGTGGTAACGACCGGCTGCACGGCCATAGCCGATGCCAAGGCAGGA
>DAOVKO010000208.1 GCA_030631725.1 Actinomycetes bacterium
CACTTATAGCGAACCGAGTAGGTTATAACAACCTCGCCGTCTTTGGGGACCTGGACGGGAAAGATGATCGTTCGGCTGTTGATTTTCTTGTATTCGTGGCTGGATGAGAGCACGGTCCAGTCGCTCCAGCGATAGAGCTTCTCCAACACCTCCACGGTAACGGCCTGGTCCTTATGATTGCGGATCTTGATCTCGAAATCCTCTTCGCAAATGCGGTCGCTGATCTTGCGAAAGGCGGTCTGCTTCCGCTCGCCGACGATGTCGAAGGCGTCGCCGATATAGAGAGTAACCTTCTCATCGCGGGAAGTGTGGTCGATCAAATCTTCGCCGATGAACTCCAGCGACTTGTCATCGTCGCGTTTGTAGACCCGGCACTTGCCTTTGGGCAGAGCCAGCCCTAAGTTCGCGTCGGCGCGGTTCTCGAACTCCAGGAGGACGTTGACTTTTTTGTTTTCCTCCCGGCCGAAGCCGCCGTCCCAGTATCGGCCATACCAGTTCCAGTGGATCTTGGCTCCGTCGTAAACGAAAATCTTTTTGACGGGCACGTTGGCAGCGGTGATCAACTCGATCTGCTTGACCTGGTTGTTATTAACGGTAGTGGCCTCGGGGAGCTTGTACATGCGGTACTCGGCAAAGGCTCGGCTGGGGTCGGGGCCGAGCTTGGCGGTGGGGGCCAATTCGCTGAGGGTCTTGTAGTAGTCGGGTCCGAAGCCGAGCTGCCTGCGACGCAAGTCCTGCCGGCCGGTATCGCCAGCCAGCAGTTTGACCATAGCATTCTTGTAGGTTGTGCCGGTGCGGTTGTTGATGGTTACCCAGCCGGATAAGTCGATGGCTGTGTCTTTCTCGTTTATCACCAGGTTGTAATCGGCCGACCAGTTGATCCGGCGGGCAATGTAGCTGACCTGCACGAGGTGCTTGCCGGGCTTGTCGGCCTGGAGCTCCCAGACTAGCGTTGGCCTGGTCAGGAGGCCCTGGGGCAGGGCGCTGAAGCTGATCTTCTTGATGTTCTCGCCCCGCTCGATGAGCGAGAGCTTCTGCTTGTCGTCTTGGAGAACGATTTGTCGGCCGTCGAAGCTCAGCAGGGTGCCCTCGTACAATTCGCCGTCCTTGGTCAAGATGCTGATGGGCTTGTCGATGTACTTGTGCAGCAGCTTGTTGGCGTTGACCAGGTCGAACTCGTAGTTCTGCTCGACGACGGTGGTGCCGGCGGGGTCGGTGAGCGAGCGAAAGTAAACGCTGGTGGCGTCGATGGTGCTGGCTACGTCGCGAAAGCGGACTACATTGAGCCCAGCCTTCAAGGGCGCTTCCAGCAGGCGCGTGTCTTTGACCAGGGCGAAATTCTTGTTGTACACGGTCAGCTTGACCTGCTCTTTAGGAGCTGCGCCAAGCGCCCCGGCCAAACTGCCCAGCACTGCCAGTGATAATAGAATTGTTGTGATGCGTTTCATTGGTCTTCCTCCAAATGTCGGCCGGTAAGTTTCTCGGCCTTTTGTCCGTTACTTGTTTTCTATTACGGCATACTTAACAGAGACTTTTGTGCCGTCTTGTCTTTTGAATTTCATTACGTAGATTTTCGCGGGGTCGTCAATATGCCGGGCCAAAACCATCTGCCCCACTCGAACAACCATCGTTGCACCACCTGGAGGAATGTAGACCCCGCTGAACCTGACTTTCAATTCTTTCCCCTCCAGCTCTTCAAAGGTTGAGTAATCAACAGAAGCAAATTCCCATACCGGGCCATCAAGACCTGGGGCATCGGAGTATATGTATCCTGATTGGTCAGATCCTCTGCTCCATTCCATTTGCTTCGAACCGAGTTTCAGGTAGATGGTCTTGTCTCCCTGATAATCTGTAGCCAAGGTACTGAATAGCTTATCGATATGAATAGGCTTTGGTGAAACGTACAAGTTGTCCGTTCGGTCAAGCAATGCCTTTTCTAAGAGCGTTTTTTCCTCTAGGAGGGGCCTTAGCTGTCTTTCCACCGTATGCAGTCTACTGGCAAAGACGAAGTGCAACGTATCCTTGAGGTCCTTAGCCTTTAGCCTTTCGAGATCAACGAACGAAGGTACGGGCACAACAGAGAGTTCTGCCGTAGCCAAGAAATCCGTCCCTTGGGTATGTCCTCCCTGAGTCATTAGCAAATAAGTGTTGCCAACTTCCATAGGATAAATTGTAAAAATTTTGGTTTTGCCCTGTTGCTTATCTCCCTTCAGCACCATCTTAATGTCAATTTCATTCAATGTGCCTTGCCCATGATGCTCAGGAGCAGAAAGACATTCGGCAATAACGATATCCTTAGCTCGTTCTATATACAGACCTGTGTCACTGAAGAGGGTGACCTTAATCGCCAAGCTGACGGTGGCGCAAGACATGGTAATTATCGAAATAATCAAGATTCGCTTCATCGTTCATGTCCTCCCAGTAACTTATGATTGCCCACTTGTACGTTCCTCACCACCAATAGCGAACGGTGTAGTAGATGATCCATTCGCTGTTGGCCGGCATTTCTTTCTTGAAGACGATGGTGCGGTAATCCTTTTTGGTGAACTCGTCGCTGGAGTCCGTTATTTTCCAGTTGCGGCGTCCATTCAGGTATTCTTCCACTTCCATCTCGATCGGGACCTGTTTGTGATTCCGCAGCTTTATCTGCCAGGTCTGGATATCCACGCGGTCGCTGGGGCGCTTGCGATCGGTGCGGGTCCGCTGGGCCGCCAGGTCAAAGGCCCGGCCGATGCGGACCTTCACCGGCTCGTCCTTGGGGGTATGGTCGATGCTATCGTCGCCGATAAACTCCCGAGCCCGGTCGATGTCCGTCTGATAGACGCGGACCTTGCCGGCCGGCAGCGGTATGCCCAGATTATTCTGCTTGGAATTTTTGACTTCCAGATACACGCCCACGTCCGAGCCGCCGCGATAGAGATACTTCTTGTGCACGGGCACTTTCTCGGCGATGGGAAAGAGCTCGATCTGCTTGACCTGGTTGTCCCGCAGAGTGGTCGTTTTGCCGAGCGTATAAAGGTGATACTCTGCAAAGGCCTTTTCCTCAAAACGTCGGGCTGATTTCATCGCGAGTTCGCGACCCCCGCGGCCGGATATCCGGTCCCGACGCCTTTCCTCCTCCTTGACGATGTGCACATCGCCGGCCATGAGCTTCAGGCCGGCGTCGCGATAGCTGGCCCCGGACTTATTGGTAATGGTAACCCAGCCAGCGAGGGTCATGCTCTCTTCGTCCTCGGCGATAAGGGCGGTATAGTCAGCCCGCCAACTGAAGCCGCGGCTCTGGTAGGCCACTTTGATCAGGTGCTGGCCGGGCTTTTGCGACTCGACCAGCCAGACCAGCGTGGGTTTGGTCAGGAAACCCTCCGGCAGGGAGCCGAACTGGATGTCGCGGATGTTGTTGGGGCGCGGCAGGAGCAGCAGCGAGCCGTCGGCAGCGTCAGTATCTCGCAGAACCAGTTGGGCGGCATCGAAGCTGAGCAAGAGGCCCTGGATGAATTGGCCGTCGCGGGTAATAATCCGGATGGGCTTGTCGATATATTTGTCCAGCAGCTTATTGGCATTGACCAGGTCGAACTCGTAGTTCTGCTCGACGACCCTGGTTTCAGCCGGGTGGCTCAAGGAACTGAACTGCACGGTCTGGGGGATGATCCTGGCGGCCACGTCGGCGAACTTGACGAGCTCTCGGCCGCGGGGCAGCGCCATGAGACGCCGCTCCTTGATAACGGCCAGGTCCTGGTTATAAACGGTCAAACTCAGGCCGGGCCCGAGTTGGGCTTCGTCGATGGCGTCGTCAGCTAGGGCCGATGTGGCCAGCAGAGCCAAACTCGTCAGAAAAATTGTTGCACGTAACATGATAGAAGTCTCCTACCAGTCGTAACGGACG
>DAOVKO010000186.1 GCA_030631725.1 Actinomycetes bacterium
AAATAAACGTTTCTTTGCCGAGCCTGCGGGTAGGCGAGACGCTGCGGCTATTACCGGGGCAGGTTTCGGTGGTGCGGAAGAGCGGGCTGACGATTGCCCTCGAATCGGCCAGCGAGCGGATCCGCCTGGCGTTGAACAAACGGATAAGTGATGAGGATTTGACCGCTGGTGTAGCCGAGGCCTACAAGGCGGGCTGGCGACAGATCAAGTTGTACTTCATGGCCGGGTTCGAGGGTGAAGAGCCGGAAGACATAGAGGGTATTTATGAGCTGGCGGTGAAGCTGAGCGAGCTTCGCCGGGAAGTGGCCGACGGCGCGGCGAAAGTGAACGTAGCGGTGTCGTGGCTGGTTCCCAAGCCGCATACGCCGTTGGCGTGGTGGGGGCAGAAAGAAGCGGAATACTTTCACTCGGTGCGGCGGATGCTGCGGGCCCGACAGGGGAGAAAGCACAGGGCGGTGCAGATTAAGTTTCATAACGTGGAGCGGTCGGTGCTGGAGGCGGTGCTGAGCCGAGGCGATCGGCGATTGGGGGCCCTGATCGAATGGGTGTGGAAAGCGGGGGCGAGGTTCGACGCCTGGGACGAGGAATTCGAGGCGGGTCTTTGGGAGCGTGGCTTTGAGGCGGCGGGGCTGGCGGCGAGCTTCTATGCGAACAGGCAGAGAGATTATGAGGAGATTTTGCCGTGGGAGCACATCGAAGCGGGCCCCGGAAAAGACGCACTGATGGCGGAAGCCGAAAAGATCAGGGGGTTGTGGAAATAACCGTTAGATGACAGCTCCGGCTAGAGCGGGTTCCAAGAAGGCGGGCTCGTGCTGTTCGGCGAGGACCTCGGCGAGGTGTTCGAGGTATTCCTGCAGAGATTCCTGGGAGAAGGTAGCCAGGAATTCGGGCCTGGCTGAGCTGTTGATTTCCATGATGCGGTCGATGATTTCTCTTTTGGTCATGCGGGACCTCGCAGTAATTGGGCAACAGTTACGAGCACCTGGGTGCTCAGGTGGGGCCGATTCTACTTATCGGGCAGCAAGCGAGGAAAACTTTAGCGGTACTAGGATGGGGCGGTGGGGGCGGCGAAGGTCCTATAAATAGGCCAGGTCCTACATCTGAAGGGTAGTTAGAAGAGGCCCCGGGGACGAAGGCCGATGGCGTTTGACAAGGCAGATAATAAAAGAGCTGGGGGCCGAACTCCTCACGCCTGGAACGAATTGGCATCCGTCGGCCCCCAGCCATATTGATAACTACCGGCAGGAACGTGACCGGCAGGTAGGAACGAAGGTGTAAGTCACGAAGAGGCTCCTGTGTCCCTTCTCTTTTCTCCAGGGCGTGCGTTTGCCGCAGGACGAGCCAAGTGGGAACAACCCTAGTATGGTCCGCGACAGGCAGGAGCGGTAACAGCGAGTCGAACAGGTTCTAAGAAATTCGGCCGATGTTATGAATCGTACAAATAAGAAATGAATGAAACCGACTAAACGCTCAACAAAAGAATATGATGTGCTACAGAACGACTTGCTCAGCCTACTTTTATTATTCCCGCGAAAAGAGAAAAGGCAAGTGAAGCGGTGAAAAAATTTCACGAGGGATAAAGCCGGGCGGGGGAAGAGTCGCGGCAATCTTGAGGATTGGACAGGTTGAGATTGCTTCGCGGAGTTTATGCTGAGCAAAGCGAAGTGCTGGCAATGACCAGCCCAACAGTGCAGGGAAAAAGAAGGAAGAAGGATTCAGTTTTGCGATAGTGTGGGTGGATGGATTTGGTTGAACAACAATTCCAGGCGGGCTATCAAGAGGGCGGTCTGAAGCTGGGGGTCGGGCACGAGCGGGGCTTGCTCCTGGGCGGAATCATCATCAGGTGAAGTTTCAGTCGGCTCGGTGGGGGGCTCGGATGGGGCTTGGGAGTCGGCGGGAAGCTCGGGCTCGGAGGAGTCTGGGCGCGGGGGGGATTCCCAGACGTGGTCTTGCGGGGTATCGTCGTGAGTATTATTGATGATGCCGGCCTTGCGCCAGCGGGTGTAGAGTGATCTAAACTCGCTAGGAGTCAAGTCGACGTCGAAATCAGGCTCGACGCCCCAGGTGTCGACTCCTTCGGAGCGTTGAACGTTGCGTCCTTTGGGCAGATGCCAGTAGGCGGTGGTGAGCTTTATGCTGACCTGGGAATCATCGAACCGGGGACGGAGGCGGAAAGGCCTTTGGACCAGTCCTTTGCCAAAAGTGCGCTCGCCCACAATGGCGGCGCGGTCATGGTCCTGGAGGGCCCCGGCAACGATTTCAGCAGCGGAGGCAGATCCGTCGGAGGTGAGGACGACCAGCGGCCAACCGGCACAGGAGTCTGGGCGGAGGGTCTTGGCGCTGGAAGATTCGACCCGATCCCCATGGGTGGAAACGATAAGCTTATCGCGGGGCAGAAAACGGTCGGAGACTTCCTCGGAGGCTTTTAGAGTTCCGCCGTGGTTGAAGCGCAAGTCGAGGATAAGGGCACGAGCGCCCTGGTCGCGGCAGGCGTCGATGGCCTCGTCCAGTTGGCCGGCAGTGTTCTTCATGAAGTTGGAGATTCTGATATAGGCGATTTTTTCGCGGTCGTCGATGATATAGTTCCAGGTGTTGTCGGGCAGGCGGCTGTAGCCGAGGACAGAGCTGATTTTGATTTCGTCTCGGACGATTGGTACGTCAAACTCTTCGGGGCGTCCGGGACGCCTGATAGTCAAGATGACGGTGGTGCCCTTCTTGCCGGTGATTCGTCTGACGGCCCCGTCGGCGGTGATGCCCTTGGTAGTTTTTCCGTCGACGGCGACGATCAAATCGGAGGTTTGGAGTCCAGCCTTGAACGCTGGGGTGCCTACCAAGGGGGTGAAGACCTCGAGCTGTTTGGCCTTGTTTATGCGGATACTTACGCCAATTCCGCTGAAGCTTCCGGTGGTGGTTCTGGAAAACCATTTTTGCTGGTCGGGCCAAATCATCTCCGTGTAATCATCGAGGGCCTGGAAGGCCTGATTAGCAAAGAGGTCGACTAGTATAGGCTCGGGAATGTCGAGGCCCGGATGGTTCTGGGAGATGGTCTGATAATAGATTCTGCGAAGGTCCCCGGCGGTAATATGGGGCTCTTTATTGAGCGAATCAATCTTCTGGTCGGTACGGTTGATCAGGCGAGCGAGGGCCAAGCTTTGGTCAGGCTCAGTAGCGAAGAGTTCGTCCAGGTGTTTGGTGGTCAGGAACAAACGAAAGCCTTTAAGAGCCCCCAGGAGCATCTTGCGATAATCGATGTCCTTGACGTAATACTTGTCGATGACGACTATAGCCTTTTCAAAGTCGTGTTTTTTGACGTCGCGGAGTCTCTGTTGCCAGTTGGAGTCTTTGCCGTAGGCGCCCTGGATGCTGGCGTGCAGCTCGGTCTGCTCGTAACGCTGCTCCCAAAAGTCATCGTCTTTAAATATGTGGGATATCTCACCGAGAATAAGGGCGGCTTCGACGTATTGGCCTTCATCGGAGAGCTTATCGGCCTGGGCGGCGCAGAGTTGGACCAACTCGTCGAGCCAATCTTCGTTGCGGATGTCCTGAGGACAGGCACTGGCCAAGACAGCCTTCAGAACGGAGGCCAAGGCGTCTTGTAAGTTCTCCTCGGAGAGTTTATCAGCTTGGGCGGTCGAAAACCGGAGCAGTTCGTCGAGCCAATCTTCGCTGCGAAGCGCCTCAAGCCAGGGGCTGGCCAAGATCGCCTTCAGAGCAGAGGCCAAGGCGTCTTGTAACTTGTACTCCTGGATATATTCCTTGGCCCCAGCGATGTGTTTGTCGACGGCTTCGCTTCGGCGGAGATCGCGGTCGGACAAGAATTGTTGGTACTGGCTGAGCCAATCCTGCACACGCGGGCTGTCGCTGGGGGACAGTTCAAGAGAGCTTAGAAGCAGATTCTCGGCCTGGACGAGCTCGTTCTGGTTGAGCAGATCGAGTACCTGGCCCTGAAGCTCTCGTGCGGAGAGGATGGTCTGGGCAGGCTGAAGGGAGGCTGGGGGGCTCTGGACGTTGGCCAACTGGGGCGGTGCGGCCAGAAGCGGAGTGAACAGCAGGAGCAGGACGAGAAAGAAGCTCAGCAAAAGACTAATTGGTTTACTGGAACTCACGGGTTCTCCATCACGGCTAAAATAGACTAAGACATCTGGACAATCTGAACACAACATCTGTAAGTATAGCATGTGGAACAGAGAAAGGTCAAGAATTGAAGCAGGGACACAGGGTCAAAGGCACAGAGTGAAAAGCGAGAAAGCCAAGAAAAGGCGGGAAAAAAGGGTTTACCAGGG
>DAOVKO010000240.1 GCA_030631725.1 Actinomycetes bacterium
GCCATCGTAATTCACCTCTATCTACTGTGGTTAATCCTACTTTATCATCCCCTGCCGGCGGGGACATTACCAAAAAAGCCGAGCCCGTTCGGGCCGGCTCAGATGTCGGCCAACACAGTTCCACGCACAGCGCGAACCCGTGCTGACCTAAAGTACGACCACAGCAGATGGTCTCCCTGCTGGTCTGCACCACAATCCACTACCGAAACCTGTCCTACAAAATTCCCTGTCCAAAACTATGTCCCTCGTCTTCTTTGGTTGCCTCGTCCGTCGGGGCTTCTTCCTTTACAGATTCCTCTTTGGCCTGCTCAGCAACTTCGCTCTTCTCCTGCCCGGCTGGTTCGGCCGGCGCCGAAGGATGCGCCCCAGCCCCCGCCGAGTAATCCACCTCGTCAAGGTCGAGCTTCTCTGGCTCGTAACCCGGCTCGTCAGAGCGTTCCACCTCCTGCTGATAGGCCTCGAGAAGCACTTTCTCGATAGCCTCCCGACAGGCCGCATTAATCGGGTGAGCGATATCCACGTGCAGTTTTAGTCGCCCCTGCTCGTTGCGAGTCGCCCGGCTCTCATCCAGGCGGGCACCGCACTCGCTGCAGAACCGCGCCCGAAGGGTATTCTTATTGCGGCACATCGGACATCGGTCCGACAACTGCCTACTGGGCATGGCCACAAACAGCCCGTTGGTCCCCTCGATTACCTTCACGTCCCGGACGACAAACTCGCCGTCGAAGGTTACCGAGCAAAATGCTTTGAGGCGTTCACTCTGCCGCCCCATCAATTTGACGCGAACCTCGGTTACCTGCATTGTTGGCCTCCGCCTGGGTCTATTCGTCTAAAGGTGCCCGCCGTGTACAATCCAAGCCCTGGCTCGCAACCGCGGGCTCAGCCGAGAAACCACACATCTCGCCCGCCCCAGCGAGTTGAAAAGGCAAACCAACGCCGAGCCGCTACCGCTGATCTGCACCGCCTTTGCCCCGGCCTCCAGTAGCTCCTTTGCCAACTGGGCCAACCGCGGCAACACCGCAAACGCCGCCCCAGTCAGCATGTTAAACATAACTGGCCCAGCCGTCTCCGGCTTGTACAGACCTAGGTGCTGTGAGTCAATTCTATCCACATCCGCCGGCTCGGTCAATAGTTCATCAAATTTCTGATAAACTTCTGCCGTGGCGATTTGCTCCTCCGGAACCAGCAAAACTGCCCAGAACGGCCATTCAAACCCCACCGGTTCGGCCAGCTCACCTCGCCCGCGAACCATACTTATCGGACCATTCAAGAATAACGGCACGTCGCTGCCCAGCTGAGCCCCGATTTCCGCCAGCCCCTGATTATCATAACCTGTTTGCCATAAATCATTTAGCGCCAACAAACAGGCCGCGGCATCTGAGCTGCCCCCGCCCAGGCCGGCGCCGACGGGAATCGATTTTTCCAGATGCATCCGCAGATTCGCCGGCCTGTTGACCCGCTCAGCCATCGCCTGGGCCGCCCGGATCACCAGATTACTCTGGTCGCAGGCCAGGCCCGCCTGGCTGCAAGTCAGTTCGCAGCCCTTGGCCCCCGGCTGCACCGTCAGCCGATCCACCAGCGAAATCAGGGCCACTATGGACTCGACCGGGTGATAGCCGTCTTCCCGCCGAGTCCCAACCCAGAGCGTCAGGTTGATCTTGGCCGGGGCTACCACCCGCACCCCACCGCTCAGCCGGCTCAGCCTCGGCTCACCAGCCAGCCACTGCCTGCCCGCAACCTGCCCAGCTTGCTCACTGGATATGTCCGGTCTATCTTGCTTCACCAATGTCCCCTTCCTGCTTGGCCGCTATCCTCGACATTATAACAACCTCTCCCTGTTGGCGTACGCCATTAATCTGCCGCAGCCAACGCTCAGCAGCCAGCTCCTATTGACACCAGAGACCAAAGCTTGTAGATGATGACTTATGAATAATAACATTGCCAAGCCAGCTGTCCCGGCCCGCTGGCAAATTCACAAAAGACTCTACAACTGGGTCCTCGGCTGGGCCGACCACAAATATGGACCCCTGATTATGGTCACCGTCGCCCTGGTCGAACCGATCTTTCTGCCCGTTCCCGCCGACCTGCTGCTGATCGCTATGTGCCTGGCCAAGCCCAAAAAGGCTTTGCGCTACGGCCTATTAGTCGCCGCGTTTTCCGTCCTTGGCGGATGCCTGGCCTTTGGCTTAGGGCTGGCCATCGGCGGACAAAACGTCAGTGAATTCTTCCACGCCCTGAAGCTCGGCCCGCTCGACCTGGGCCCCAAAGCAGACATGACCCTCCAACTGTATAACAGATTCTCCTTCTGGGCCGTCGCCACCTCCGCCCTGACCCCCGTTCCCTACATGCTCTTCAGTTGGCTCGGCGGGTTCGCGGGCATCTCCTTCTATCTGTTCGCTGTAACCTCCATAATCTTTCGCTCGCTCCGCTTTGGTAGCGAAGCCGTGCTCATCTACTTCCTCGGCGAAAGGGCCAAGCCACTGATCGACAAATACTTCAACCTTATCTGCTGTGCAGTCATCGCCTTGCTCGCCGGGGTGTTTCTGCTGACCAAGATGATCACTCACTACCTGGTCCCTACCGGTTAAGGAATCAAGTTCATGCAACCCCAACAGCGTCAAACTTTGCTGCGTGTCGCTCGCGAGGTAATCGAAGCCGTCGTCCAGGGCCAATCGCCGCCCCAACACGAATCGTCCGAGCCCATTTTCGCTGAGCATTGCGGCTGTTTTGTCACCATAAAAAACCGCGGGCGCCTGCGCGGTTGCATCGGCACCTTCGTGGCCGAGGCCCCTTTGTTGCGCAGCGTCGAGC
>DAOVKO010000153.1 GCA_030631725.1 Actinomycetes bacterium
CAGAAATCCCAGCGGAGTGAGGACGGCTGGGAGTACAAGCTGGTCTGCAGCGATGGGCCTGTTTTCGACGGGCAGAGTATCCTATGGTGAAAAAACAAGATGTGGATTTGCAGGTGAAGCTGGGCTCGGTGGGGTTGGCTACGCCGATTGTTACATGTTCGGGGACCAGCGGGTATGGTCTGGAGTATGCCGAGCTGACCGACTTTTCGGCTGTGGGAGCGTTTTTCACGAAGTCGATCACCCTGGAAGAGCGAAAGGGCAATCCGCCGCCACGAGTGGTGGAGACCCGGGCGGGGCTGCTCAATGCGATTGGGCTGGCGAACGTGGGCCTGGAGCGATTCATCAAGGAGAAGGTTCCGCAGTTAAAGCAGATTCCTTGTCCCGTATTCGTGAATGTGGCGGGACGGACTATCGACGAATACAGAGAAGTAGCTGAGCGACTGGACGAGGTGGAAGAGATCTCGGGGCTGGAAGTGAATATATCGTGTCCGAATGTGCAGGAAGGGGGGATGAGTTTCGGCACGGACGCCAGAGAAGTAAGCCGGTTGGTTTCGGCGGTGAGGCAGGTGGTAAAAAGGTGCACTCTGGTGGTGAAGCTGACTCCGAATGTTACGGACATTTTGGAGCCGGCCCGGGCAGCGGTCGAGGCTGGGGCCCAGTGTCTGAGCCTGGTGAACACGTTTACCAGCCTGGCGATCGACATCGAGCAGCACAAGCCGGTGCTGGCGAATGTTACCGGCGGCCTGAGCGGTCCGGCTATCAAGCCGATTGCCCTTTATATGGTGCATCGCGTGTACACTGAGCTTTGCCGGGATGCGGGCATACCGATTATCGGGATGGGTGGGGTGCAGTTCGGCACCGACGCGATTGAGTTTCTGTTGGCTGGGGCCACGGCAGTCGGGGTAGGGACGGCTCTTTTTGTGGAGCCGAATACACCAAAGATTTTGGCGGAGGAGCTAAGGGGATACCTGGCTGAAAGGGATATGACTGCGCCGGTGGCTATAATCGGCAAGTTACAAGTGCCTGAAAAAGGTTCGAGCGAATTATGAGCTACAAGTACAAGTTGGGATTCATCGGGGCGGGGAACATGGCTTGGGCAATCGCCTGCCAGGTGGTCCAGGCGGGATTGTACAACAGCTCGGAGGTAATCGGCTCGGATATCGCAGCGGAAAGGCGCCAGCTATTTGACGAGAAGCTAAAGGCGGCGGCTACGGATGATAACCGGCGAGTAATCGAGGAGGCTGGAACGGTGATATTGGCCGTCAAGCCGCAGCAGGCGCGGGCGGTGCTGGAGCCATTGGCCGGGCTGGTCGGCTCAGGGCAGTTGATAGTGTCGATCATGGCTGGGGTATCCACGGCTACCATCGAAGGGATTCTGGGGGCGGACGTAGCGGTGGTGCGAGTGATGCCGAACCTGGCACTGTCGGTGGGGGCGGGGATGACGGCTATTTGCCGGGGTGCCCGGGCCAGTGACAAAGATGTAGCTCTGGTGGCGAAACTGTTCCGGGCCTGCGGTCAAACGGTGCTGGTGGATGAAGAGCAGATGCACGCGGTGACGGCCGTGTCGGGCAGCGGGCCTGCATATTTCTTTTACTTTGTCGAGGCTATGATTAAGTCGGCGAAGGAGGCGGGATTGAGCGACGAGCAAGCGAAGCTGCTGGCGAAGCAGACCTGCCTGGGGGCGGCGCGGACGCTGTTGGCCAGACCCGAAGAGCCGGCTGAGCTCCGCAGGCAAGTTACGAGCAAGGGGGGCACAACCGAGGCGGCCCTGGAGGTAATGGACGAGGCCAAGCTGGGCGAGATAATCAGGCAGGCGGTATTGGCTGCGGCCAAACGCTCGGCGGAATTGGGCGAATAGCGACAGAACTATGAGTGAAAGATTGAACCAACTGCGTGAGAGGCTGCCGCTGCCGACGGTGTTTACGGGCCGATCGCTGGTGTGTATCTCGCAGCAGTGGCGAGTGGAGATAAGCGAGCAGATATCCAAAGACTATGCCAAGGGCGCGAGCCGCAGCACGTTCTGGGTGAAAGTCTCGGAAAAACTCGAAGACGGGACGTATCAGCCAGGACACGAAGAGGTTTTCGCCATCGAGGATATGGGGCGGCTGGCAGAGGAGATCGACAGGTTCATCACCCATGCGGTGGGGTATTCGCCGCGGGACCCTTCGGGTTAGCGGCGCTTGGTCCAGAGGTCCGAGGCATACTTGAGTCTGAGCGAATCAAGCAAAGCCATTTCAATGTCGTTGAGCCCAGTGTAAAGAAACTCCAACTGGAGCGTGGATGCCAACTGCTTGGCCCAGGCTGCGGCTAAGGCATCCGCATCAGGTGGATTGACAAGCTGAAAGTCGGCAAGGGTTGCCACTCCGGGCTGGCCGAACGGGTTGTCGAGCATCAACGAACCATGCTGAAGAAGGCTCTTGAGGGTTCTGCGCTGGGCGGAGCCGGCGATTTTCTTTGCGTTAACCATTACGTCGGAGGGGTTGGCCCGCTGGAAGCAGAAGAAAGGCCCACGCTGACGACTGGGTGCGGCGGGTCCTTGGCGAAGTTGGGCAGGCAAGCCGAGTGATGCCAAGACCCCAACCAAAGCCTGATGGACGGCCTGGTAGAGCGTGCCGGGCGCACGGTTCTTGACCAAGTGATGGTCAGCGGGGAGGATCAGGCTGTAGGTGAGCTCGACATGGTGGAGAATGGCCCCGCCACCGGTGATCCTCCTGACGAGAGGCAAGGAGTTGAAAGGCTGGGGAAGCCGGGCAATCTGGGCATGCTTCTGGAAGTGGCCCAGGGAAATAGTGGGGGCCGACCAACGGTAAAAACGCAGGGTGGACGGGGCCTGGGTGCGGCCCACAGCGGCGAGAATGGCCTCATCAATGGCCATATTAGAGGCTCCATCGCGAGCCTGGTCAATAATCAGACGAGCTTGCTCCATGCCAGCATCCAAAAAAGGGCCCCTGGGAGAGTTTAAGAAAAGCCCCCCGAACTGGCAAGAGCAGTTACTGTGCCGGCGGCGGAAATCGCAGATTTTTTCTGCATCAATATCGAAAATGTCCTTGCCTTTGGGCTAGTGAAGCACTACAATGCAGGACAGTTGCAAATCCCGCGTGGGAGTGGGGCTGATTTAGTTCATGCGTCAGTAGCAGTACGAGAGCGGACGCCAAGCTCCAGGGCGGTGCCTTTCCGGGCAGTTTGAACTGCTGCGCCGGGGGACATATCGGCTTAGGAACCACGGTCAGCGGGCTGAGATATTCCGGGGGCTTCCCAGCAGGGTCGTCCGAAGTTCCGCTTGCTTCGGGCCGACTGCAAGAAGAGTGCAAGGAGGTACGACAATGAATCTTTGGCATAGCGACCAAACCAGAGAAATTGCAGGAGCGCACACGAATCTGAGTGGCAATCTCAACGCAATTTCCGGCGACTGTACCAATGTTTGGGGCCGATCCTTTATCAGCGGCGATGTGAGCGGCCTGCAAGGGTGCCTGACGGGTCTGACCGGCTCTTGTGAGAGGCTCAGCGGAGACGTGAGTCGCCTGCGAGGTAACGTCTCAGGGATAACCGGTGTGGTCGATGGGGGGTTGATCGGCGATATTTCCGGTCTGCGCGGGGACGTAAGCGGCGTGTGGGGAAAGGCCGACCGCCTGCGGGGTGCCCTTGGGGAGCTGCTGGAGCAGGGCCTGCTCTGGCGCAAAGATCAACCGCTGAGCCTGGAGATGTTCGCCAGCCGGTATAACCTGCCGATGGAATTCCTGGACAACTCGGGGCTGCCGGCTCTCATTGCCTTTCACGCCCTCGAAGGGGTGCCCTTGCACTGGGTAACGGTCCGCAACCAGAGCGTCGAGGGCTTCACGGTCGGGCCTCTTTCGGCAATTTCGGCGCGCTTTCCAGGACAAGAGATCATCAAAGTAGCTGTTCCCGGTGACGCGGATTGGCAACTGCTGGATGGGTTCGACGTGCTCAGCGCAGACAGAATTTATGCCTTCGAGCAGATGACATCACCGGTTCATACCGTCCTCAATTGATCGGGCTGCGGATTCGGGCGAGCGTTTTTTGCCAACCCCAGGCGGTTGCTCAGCGCGGGCCAGGACCCCTTGCCTGTAGCAGGGAACTGTAGAGCTGCTCGAGCCTATTTACCATTGGAACCCAGGAAAACCGCTGGGCTAACCGGGCGCGGGCCTGGTCGGAGAGGGGCTCTACCGGTCCTGTAGCGGTAATTGTGGCTTCGATGGCCCCAGCAAGCTGTTCAACTGAGCCAGGCTTAACCAGGTAGCCAGTCTTATCCGGCACAATAACCTCCCGGGCTCCGTCGAGGTCAAAGGCCGCGACAGGCAGCCCGGCCAACAAGCCCTGCACAAGGACTAAGGGCAGGCCCTCGTGTTCGGAGGCGTGCACCAACATATCCATGGCCCAGAGCATCTCGGGGACGCGGGCTGGACTGACCAATCCGGCCAGTCGCACCCTCTGGTCGATTCCCATCTGTTTTATCGTGGTCTCAATGGCCGATCGAAGCAGGCCATCGCCGACCAAAAGGCACCAAAGATTCCGGTGTCGTTCCATCAGGGGCCCCAGGGCCTCGAGCAGGAACTGGTGGCCTTTGTTCGGGGCCAGCCGAGCTACCTTTCCGACAACAAAGGCCTCTGACGGTATGCCCAGCTCCTTGCGAACGCTCGCTCCCCGGCGAGGGTTAGGAAAAAATGACTCGGTATCGAACCCGGCGCACACGGTGGTGAACTTCTCCGGTCCGGCTACGCCGGCGGCCACAGCCTGGCTAACCATGGCCTGGGCAACGGCGACAATTCGGTCGGCCTGCGTCGCTGCAAGGCGCTCGGCCAATATGTAGGCCCGATTCACCAGGGTGTTCTGGCCCCTGAAGAACGGCAGGCCATGAATCGTGTGTATCACGACCGGCACGCCGGCCAGCCGGGCGGTGAATCGACCGAGAATTCCGGCCTTTGAACTGTGGGTGTGAACGATATCCGGCTTCAATCGCCGCAGGGCCCTGATAAGCTCGGGTATTGCGCAGAAGTCCTTGAGTGGTAGTATGTTACGACGTAGGTTCTTGACGAGCTCCACACGGATTCCATAATCCTGGGCGACATCGAACATGGCCCCTTCGACGCCTGTCTCGGGCCCGGTCAGGAGTGTCACATCGTGGCCCCGCCGGACCAAACCGCGACAGGTGAGCAGAACGTTCTGCTGAGCACCGCCGATGATCAGGCGGGTTATGAGCTGGACTATTCTCATGCTC
>DAOVKO010000176.1 GCA_030631725.1 Actinomycetes bacterium
AAATCGGATGGATGCAAGGAAGAACGACGGCGGCATACCTGGATGGTATGCTTAGGAGTTCTGACGCGGCAGACTCCGATTTGTCTTGCAACCCGAAGGGACGCCCTCCCCAATCGCGATAAATCGCGATTGCCGGTGCCCCCTGCCGTCCTTTTGCCCGCCGCCTGCGTCGCTCGTCGTCAATGATGCTCCCTGCATCCTATCCTCTCCGCGCTTCTAGGCGGCAACCAAAATTCCAGGCGTCGCGGCCGCGTCAGGTTTTGTTAAAGTGCCTAAGACAGGGCGAAAATTCATCCCCGCAGGGCAAAATCCCGCCCACGAAGCGCAGTAATACCCTCGACTTAGGCGAGAACCCGCCCCTGCCCCGGCAAGAAATACTTGGCCAAACCGGGAACCAAATAGGTATCCTGAGCGTCAGTTACAATAGGGACGGTGTAAGCGGGCAGTTTGTTTTTCATGGGAGGACCATAACGATGAAACGCGTAAGAAAATCACTTATGGCGATTGTCCTAGCCGGAGTGGTCTGTTTAGCCCTGTTTCTCGGTCTTTTGCTAATTGGCACCAGTTCAGACGACCAAGCCGCCCCCCAGCCAAGGGTGAAGTCAAATGGGCCCAAAGCGATGGATCCGGGCAAGTATCTAGCCGGACAGGTACTAACAGAAATTCATCCCTACACCTTGGATGAGCGTAACAGACTTCTCGCCAAAGCCGATGCAGAAATTCGCGAAGGTATGGCCGAGCTAGCCAAGAGGTATGCACAACTCAAGAAAGGAGAATACTGGCAGGACGTATATCAACGATCCGAAACCGGTCGCATCAGTATATGGCTGCGCCATACACATCTCGGCAAAGGTCGCACTACGCAAAAGTATGTTCCTGAAAATGACCGCTATAGTGTGTTGGTAATCATTCGCCCGCCACCCGCTGTAACAAGCGCTATGGCTATGTTCGCCTTGTATCCGAACCTGGGCTTGGTCGGCCAAGTCCAGGCCGGGGCAGAAAACGCCGACCTTGACGCTGCTCTGAAGAAGCTCGTTAGTGACTCCCTGAAACCGCTAAAGGAACTGGACGCAAAGTCAACAGCTTACCAGCCCGCCACGCAGCCTGGAGAACTG
Organism: Actinomycetes bacterium; assembly: GCA_030631725.1. Lineage (GTDB taxonomy): Bacteria > Planctomycetota > Phycisphaerae > JAACET01 > JAACET01 > JAACET01. The sequence continues at coordinate 1,116 of DAOVKO010000176.1, forward strand.
GGCCAGAGGCAAGTTTTTCCAGAGTCTACTTTTGTCAGGGCGTTCGAAAGAGGAAATTCACTCGTTATTGTAAGAGTGCATTCTGTTCATTCAAGTAAGGAAACAAGACCCGGTAAGTTTTATTTCTACAATACTACGGTTATTGAGCCAATAATTATTGGTGATCTAAGAGAGAGTGATATTGGGGAAGCAGTAGAATTATTTGCTGGTTCTTCTTTTGGTGATGCTCTTACACCTGGTTCTACTTATGCTCTTTTCATTTCAAAGGGGGCTCCTTATCACCTTTCATGGAGTTTTAGAAATAATGTAGTCAAACTGGATGGTTTTAGCGATGAGAATTTACAGGCTCTGGTGGAAGCGACTACTGCGGTATATAAGAAAACATCGATTCGTGAATTTCGGGAAAGCAAATTTAGGGAAGCATCGTCGCTACCAATACTTCCAGAGGAAATTCTTGCCATTTGTGAACGATTCAAAGCAAATCCACAAAGTCGTGCCGGGTTTGCCAAGAAAATATACGAATCAGATATGGGTTCTCGTCTAGATATATCTGAACCGTCTAGTTCTATAATGAAATATTTACCACCCAAGATTATTCTTTCTCGCAAGGAAATAGCGTCTCTTTTGGGCGAACCGACACTAAAATGTGGGCGGAGTTATAAGTGGTTCTGTGGTCCAGATAAAGACAACCCTGAGCATGTCGGAATTCTCTTGATAGCATTTGACAAGTACGAAAAAGCTACCCGCGTGTTATACAATCCCCATGATAAGATATATTGGGTGAAAGCTGATGTGGATGTTGATGGCGAGACAGAAAAAGAGAAACCCCAGCCCGCCACGCAGCCGGGGTGACGAGAATGACTCCGAACCCGCCACGCAGCCGCCGGAATAAATCTGCGGATAAAGGAGATTTCTTCTGAACTTTTTGTGTTCGAGGCGCCACATAAGAATAGATTCGGGGCTATTTGTCCGGATCGAATTAGCGGATGGATGAGTTATCGAGCCGATCGAACGGTTATACCAACAGCAAGGCCCGGCCATATTGGGATACCTCCGACGGATTGTTGGGGACTGCCAATTGGCCCAGGACCTCCTCCAGGAAACTTTCATCCAGGCCATCCGATCCAAAAATAAGCTCACCAACGCCTCTTCCCCGCGTGCCTGGTTGTTTGGTGTAGCCCGGAATCTGGCCATGAACACCATTCGCCGCAGCCAGCCGCTTGTTTCGCTGCCGGCGAACCTTTCGCAGGATTGTCCCCAGCCGGACCCTAGAATCGAACAAATGCGCCAAGCCATAACCAAATTGCCGATTGCCCAACAGGAAACGCTCGAGCTCAGACTAACTCAGGAGCTTTCTTACCAGGAAGTCGCCACTGTGCTGGAGATTCCCGTAGGCACGGTCCGCTCACGGCTGCATAATGCCGTGGGCCGCTTGCGCCAAGTCATGCAAAAGGCAGGAGAATAAATGCCGCAGAGTTCCTCCATATCGGATAAAGGCAAAGATTTGGAAGGGCTGCTAACCGATTGGGCCCTGGGCGCTTTGAGTGCGCAGGGCCACGCTCGGCTCAGGGAGTATTTGCCGCTTGATGAACAGGGGCGCAAGCTCGCCCGGCAAATCGAGCAGACCGTAAAGCTCGCCAGGCAGGCACTTTCCCCCCAGCCGGATATATCCCCGGACGCCCTGCCGCCGCTCTTGGCTGGCAGGGCGCGCATGAGTCGGCCATCCGCCGGATTGCGGAGGATCGCACGCTATCTCCTGCCCTTGGCGGCTTGCCTGCTGATCGGCCTGACGCTTTGGGTCTTATTCTCTTCTCAGCCCGCCGTGGCCGAGATGGGACCCATCGAAGTCATCCCCCAGTCCATCGAGCTCACCGTCTTTTCCGAGCCCAAACAGCAGCCGCGCTCAAGGCGTTACCGTGCCCAACAAAGAGCACAAGTCGGACGCCGCCAAGCCTCTGTTCAGCCAGCCATGACCGACCGTGGGCCAAGGGCGGGCCTGAGTATCGGCCTGGTCCGCGACCACCGGCAGATTCTGAATCTTCGCAAGGGCGACAACATTGTTCGCTTTACCAATGTCTCAGCCGGCATCATTCCCACCTCCGTCCGCTTCGCCTCGGATACCGACCCGGATGGCACCAAGGTCATCGAGCAGAACTTCGAGTTCGACTTGGCCTCAGCCGATGCCCTGCTCAATCGCTATATCGACAAGAGAATCTCCTGCCTGGGCAAAGACGGCCGTCTGGAAGAGGGCTTTCTGGCCAGCTTCGATTCGCAAACCATCGTCCTTTCCGAAAACGCCGGCTCGGGCCAAACCCGCAGCCTCGTCCGTGCCAATCTGACAGCCATCAGGCTCGATGAATTGCCCGACGGCCTAGTCACTCGCCCCACACTTGTCTGGAAACTGCGAGCCAAAACACCCGGCCGACACCAGACCACGCTGAGCTACCTCACCAACGACATCGTCTGGCGAGCCGACTACATAGTCCGCCTGACTCCCGCTGTCATTCCCGCGAAAGCGGGAATCCATCTTTCTTCTTCTGGCCATAATGCTGCGTCCGGAAGCGCCGAGTTGTTTACCGACACTAATCTTTTGGACCTCACGGGCTGGGTTACCATCACCAACCAATCCGGAGCACGTTACCCCGACGCCAAGCTCAAACTAATCGCCGGCGACGTCCATACCGTTGTCGAGCAACAAGAGCAATTCTTGGAGCTGAACTACGAATGGTTTGACGGAGGAGGCGGACATGACTTCCGGCGAGCAGAGCGAAAAGAGTTTAAGGAAAAGGCCTTCTTCGAGTATCACCTTTACACGCTCTCAGCCCCTTCGACGGTCAACGACAATCAGATCAAGCAACTGAACCTCCTGGCCAAGCGCGGCATCCAGGCCAGAAGGGTCTATTACTACCCAGCCTGGCATGGCAACCAGAAGGTAGACGTCCAACTTCGCTTCAAGAACGACAAGGAGCACAATCTGGGCATGCCGTTGCCCAAGGGTAAGCTTCGATTCTTACAGGCCGATGCCGACGGCGAGCTGCACCAAATCGGCGAAGATTCCATCGATCATACCCCCAAGGACGAAGAGCTCGAGCTGACCATAGGCCAAGCCTTTGACGTCGTGGCTCACCGCGAGCAAACATCGCAAAGACGCCCCAGCCGCCGAGTGATGATACAGGATATAGAGATTACCCTGCGGAATCATAAGAATACCCCGATCAAGGCCGTGGTGGAGGATAAGCTCAACGCCCGCTCCGACGCCAACTGGCGGATCACCGCCAACAGCGACGAGTTTGTCAAAGAGGATTTCCAAACCGTAAGCTTCACCTTCGATTTGCCGGCCAACAGTGAAAAGGTGATTACCTATACCGTCCGTTACGACTGGTAGGAGACTTCTATCATGTTACGTGCAACAATTTTTCTGACGAGTTTGGCTCTGCTGGCCACATCGGCCCTAGCTGACGACGCCATCGACGAAGCCCAACTCGGGCCCGGCCTGAGTTTGACCGT
>DAOVKO010000137.1 GCA_030631725.1 Actinomycetes bacterium
CAAATCGGATGGATGCAAGGAAGAACGACGGCGGGGCACCCCAATCGCGACTCACTGCGATTGGGGACCCCCGGCATACCTGGATGGTATGCTTAGGAGTTCTGACGCGGCAGACGCCGATTTGTCTGGCAACCCGAAGGGACGCCGTCCTTTTGCCCGCCGCTGGCGTCGCTCGTCGTCAATGATGCTCCCTGCATCGTATCCTCCTCGCTTCTAGGCGACAACCAAAATTCCAGGCGTCGCGGCCGCGTCAGGTGTTGTTGGAGTGCCTTAATCTCCCTCAAACGTCAAAGAGGACTCGGGCAACCCAAATCTGGCCGGCTTTGGCTACCTTCAGGTCGTAATAAGTGACGGCCTTGATCTCAGTATACAGTTCGTGGCGGCTCTGGTCAATGGGTTCGCCGAGGGCGGTGGCCGAGATGTGCTGCTGGTCGATCTGGCCGATGTCGAATCGGCAGAAAAGAATTCCTTGCGTGGCAGATAAGTAAAGCAGCTCACTCAGCCAATTGACCAGCAGATTCTCGATACTATCGGCGTCGGCCTTGACGAGGAACTCCTTGCTGGGCCTGATCGTATCCAGGCAGCCGATGATGGCAAACATGCCGCGGGCGGCATTGCTGAACAGCTCAGCCAAGCAGCATAGGCTCCTCAAAAATGGCAAAAGTCGAGCTAAGGGCTTTGCGCAACCCTCAGATCTGCCCTTAGAACAATGGCAAATTGCCTTGCGGAAACAATTCGCCCAAAAACAGGCTTTTCGACTCAAAAACATCGGCGACGTGCCGATCTTCTCTGAATTTATGGTTACAAATCCGCAAACCAACGGCAAATATCGCCTTGCTATTCGCGGCCAGCGAATCGGTGATAATTACTGCTCGTGCCCGGACTTTGCGGTTAATACCCTGGGGACCTGTAAACATATCGAGTTCGCACTTGCCAAACTTCAGCGAAAGCGGGGCGGCCGGCGGGGTAAATTGGGGCTGCGGGTGAGGGAAATCCGGCAGTTTTTCTCTGTCAGCCGAAAATTTCTTCTTCTACATAACTAGCTGTAAATAAACACTTTCTGGAATATAACTAGAATTTCACGAAGATTGTCGTTGATTTTGACGAAACTTCTCGTGTATAAAAGCGTCTATTAGGATGTGTGACCTTTCTAATAGCTAGGAGTTATCATGGCAAAAAGGAAGAAGATGATTCGACCGACAGATGCCGAACTAGAAATTCTGCGGATTCTTTGGAGCCAAGGGCCAAGCACAGTTCGGGAAGTCCACAAGATATCCGGAGCTAACAAGCAGACCACATACAACACGACACTGAAGCTACTCCAGATTATGCACGAAAAGGGCATAGTGATGCGCGACGAGTCGCAGCGGCCTCAAATCTACCGGGCCAGTCTTTCTGAAAGCCTAATGCAGCAGCGGCTCATTTCGGACTTCCTCCAGCGTGCGTTTGGCGGCTCGGCCCGAAAGCTCTTAGCTGCTCTAACTGCCGCCAACATCCCGGCAAAGGAACTGGTCCAGATAAGAAAATTGCTGGATAAACTCGGGGAGGAATAGCCATGCAAGCTTTGGTTGACCTTCTGTCAAGCTCGCTAGCTCAGCGAATCGGCTGGGCGCTGATCCATTTCCTGTGGCAAGGCACACTTGTAGCGTTGTTACTGGCTGCAGTAATGCAGTTCCTCCGCCACCGTTCACCTCAAGTGCGTTGGTTTCTAGCCTGTACAGCCTTTGGACTGATGGCTGTGCTGCCCGTGGTCACAGCTTACACGGTTTCGGTGGATATACCGAACGTAGCGGAGATCGAACCACTTACGGAAGCTACTACGTTGCCCGACTCGACGCCATTGGTGGCCGCCGAAACAGAACTTCCTTTTGTGGCCGTCGGTGATCCTGCTTCGCCGGAGGTGCCCTCCGAACTTCCAGGCGATGGCGCTGGCCTCGCTTCTACTACACCTTGGCTGCAACAAGCCAAAAACTTCCTCCACCCCATCTTGCCTTGGGGAGTTCTGGTCTGGCTTCTGGGTGTTGTAGGGATATCCCTATGGCACTTTGGCGGCTGGCTGCTTCTTGAGAAGACCAAAAGGTTAGGAACACGTCCTGTTGCTCCGGCCATTCGTAATATTCTCGACCAGCTGCTTCAACGGCTCAGGATAAGTCGTCCGATCCGATTGCTGGAATCTGCGCGTGTGGCCGTTCCGGTTGTGGTTGGTTGGCTTCGGCCGGTGGTTCTATTGCCAGCCAGCCTGTTGTCTGGTTTGACACCCTCTCAATTGGAGGCAATCCTGGCCCACGAGTTAGCCCACATTCGGCGTTTCGACTGCTTGGTGAAACTCATCCAGGCCGTGATCGAGACGTTTTTGTTCTATCACCCAGCCGTCTGGTGGATCTCTGCCCATATCCGGCAGGAGAGCGAGCATTGCTGTGACGAGTTGGCAGTTGAAATATGCCCGGACAGGAAAAGCTACGCCCACGCCCTGGCCAGAATCGCGGAATTGACTAGCCGAAAGCCTCGCCTAGCCGCAGCAGCCAGTGGGGGCAAGCTCCTGTCACGAATTCGTCGAATTGTCGGCTTGGCGGAAGATCACGCCGGCAGCGGTGTTCGCTGGCTGGCTGGGATTCTGGTCATGGTCTCGTTGATTGTCGCTGGACTGATCATCTACGGCAATTCAGCTATCGGCCAAACCGAAATCCAGCCCACCACGCAGCCGACGGCAGGCGTCAAAGAGCTGAGTTGGAGCAAGCCGTTTGTTATCAATGTCCAGCCAGGCGTCAAAGAACCGCGTTGGAGCAAGCCGTTTCCTACCAATGTCCAGTCCGACATGGCTGTCGCGACCGCGTATGAGTACTGGAATAAGGGCGAGTATGAGCTGGCCATCCGCGATTTTGACAAGGCCATCAAGTTAGATCCCAGCAACGCCAGTGCTTACAACGATCGAGGCCTAGTGTACTTGATTAAGGACGACTATGACGCAGCCATCCGCAACTTCAGCCAGGCTATTGAGCTGAACCCCAGGAATGCCGAGCCCTACCACAACCGGGCAGTCGCCTACTGCGCAAAAGAAATGTACGACCATGCCATCCGCTACTTCGACATGGCTATCGCGCTGAACCCCAGGAATGCCGAAGCCTACAACAGCCGCGGCTTCGCCTACATGAGAAGAGGCAACCGTGACCAGGCCATCCGTGACTTCAAGCGGGCTGTCAGCCTAAACCCCAAGTATGCCCCGGCACAGAAAAACTTGAGCCTGGCTGAGCAGCACAAAGCTCAAATTCCCTGGGGCGCCCCGGTCGAGGGCGTGCAGGTGTGCTTACGGGCGGATCAAAACCAGTGGGAAGTAGGGCAAATACCGGGCTTCAGAGTTGATATGCGCAACGGGGCTGAGCGTCATTTGGAACTGGTGCTGTCAGAAGACCACTGGGAAATAGAGCTTGATGGGACTTGGTTTCGTGCATCCGTGATAAGACTCTATGACCCTGAGAAACGTAGACTTGGTCCTGGAGCCATTCAAGAAGACATCCCCTTCGCACCGGTAGAATGGGCTCAGTGGAGGAGCAGACCAGGAAACAAACCAATAGAGTTCACGGCTGGCAAACACGTTATACGGCTAGCTTTCACGGCCAATCCCAGCGGCGAAGACGAGGGTCTGTCGGTCCGAGCCGTCAGCAACCCCGTCGAGATCGAAATCCAGCCCGCCACGCAGCCGACGAAGCTGGAGCTAGAAAAGACTGCGATAGAGCAAGGATCCCAGCATATATATGAGGTCTATGGCACGGTGTATGATTGCGTGCTGGATAGCTTGTGGGAGGATTGGCTTGCCGGGCTCGAAACCGCGGAGTCAGAGGAGGAGTTCAGACGGGCCTTCCTTGAGATTGAAAACATGCAGCGCCCTGATCACCACCCGGCTGCTGGTGTCGTTGTCACGTTGCGGGGCGGCTCGTTTACCAAGGAAACAGTTACCGACGGAGAGGGAAAATTCAAGTTCAGCGGTCTACCAAAAGAAGCGTATGAGCTCTTCTGTGAAAAGACTGTGATATCGACAAAGACGGGTCAAAAGCTGATGGCGGTTGCGCAAGGGGGCGTCGGGTTTAAGTCCGCTTTCTACTTCCCCGGCCGCAAAGTCGACTTTCGCCTTCGTTCGGACCTTATCACCGTGCGGGGCCGGATTACGGATGTCGATGGCCGAGGCATTGCCGGTGCGAAGGTGACTGGCATTCAAGAGATCAATGATCAGGGTGCGCACGGCCCCAACATGGTTTCGACTCGATCGAGCACTGACGGTTCCTATGAATTGCAGGGACTGAATCCGATGAATTTTTATCAAACTATGATGTTCCTTATTGGGGGCGATCCGACCAGAGAGTGGAGGTCGCTCTCTCTTTACCTTGTGGTTCGCGTCGAGGCCGATGGTTTTGTGCAGGACGGGGAAAATGTGCCAAGATTTCCACTGGTCACAGAGGAAATGCTCTATTGGGCACGGCGTCTTTTGAAAGCTATGAATCAGTTTCAAACCCGAGTTAAGGGCAGCTCCGAGCTTGGCGAGAAAGAGGGCCTCGCCCTGCCTTCCAGTACCGGCAATACGATCACAGGCATCGACATTGTCCTAAAGCAATCCAAAGCCGCTACGCAGGCGGCTCGCGCTGCGGAGGAAAGATCCAAGCCTGGGCTCATCGGCACATGGACCAAACAGCACAGCCAGGAGGAAGACCACGCGTACCCCGGCGATACCAACTGGCATCTTGAGCTGACCTTCCGGGAAAACGGGCAATTCGTGTGGCGATCCAGCCGAACTGATGGCACTAATAGGATTGACGAATCCCTTACGGGGACATACTCGCTCGAGCGTGGCATGATGATAATATATCGGTTTGACAAACCCAGCGACGCTGCTAGCAAACGTCTGGCAGAATGGTTCGCATACTGGCCGTCCAAACTGGAAGGTCAGCACACGTTCCGTTTGGAGAAGGACTTCCTAATCCTGGGGCACGACGGCCGTAAGCTTCGGTTCTATATGAAAAGGAAAAATATCTAACAAGACGGTACCAGCTTACCGTCGCGTATTGCCTAACACACGGCTGGCGATTCGGATGGGAAGAAAATGGGCGGGGCTAGGATAATGTTTGAATGTTCGAGGCAAACTTGCTACTCTATTCGAGATAAGGCTTAGCGGTGTAGCTAAGCAAGGATATACAGTATCATATGGAAAATCCCAGCCTAGTCTTGTTTGAACAGGAACGTAATGGAAAGGAGATTATTATGAAACGGCGAAGTGTCTTAAGCTATCTTGTTGTTTTGTCAGTTTTATTTACATCGATATTGGGTTGTGACAAAAAGGAAGACACATCTTCAGCCGAAAATGAGACACCCTCAGAGTCAACCATTACCGTCCCAGAACAGGAAACGTCAGGGCAGTCTATCTCTGTGATCATGGAACAATTTCTGAAAAAATCACCATCAACAGTTAAGGTGACAGCAGGTGATCAGATAAGCAGTATTTTCGAATTGTGGGAGATGGTCTTGCAACATGAGTCTATTGACATTTACTTTGATGTCGATGCAGAAGGCAGAATTCAAAAAGATCATGTGTGGAAAGGTAAGACTAATCGGGAGATACTTGATGAATATTGCCAGGATAATGATCTCGTCTGGAAGATAGCGGGACCAAATACAATTCGGATAGAAAAGAAAACAAGGTAATGCAAGGATTTCGGAGAAACAAGGTGAAGCCACCCGCCGCCCGATCGCTCCGTAACCGATGGAATAGAAAGCATATCGAACTCCTTTCCGATTCGTTGACTTTGTACATCAACAAAATCGGCAGGAGTTCGCTTTTTGGGCCAGTGATTCTGCTATCC
>DAOVKO010000194.1 GCA_030631725.1 Actinomycetes bacterium
TACCATTCGCACCCCCAGGTATCGCGGGCAGATAGCCGCGTGCTCCCGCGAACTGCCCTGTCCGTAGCTTTTGCCGGCTACGATGAAGCCGCACTTGCCACTTTCCTTTAGCTTCATGGCCCGCTCGGCAAAGCTCGCCTGCCCCTGCTCATTGAAGGCCTCGAAGGCCACCTTTGCGTATTCGCCGATATTCGATCGCCATTTCAAGTGTTGCCCGGCTGGGGATATATGATCTGTGGTAATCTTATCGCCCAGCTTGAGCAGGACCTTTCCCCGAAGCCCATCCGGCAAGGCATCCAAGCTGGGCGGTTGGCCGATAGTCTCGGCTCGCAAGATTTCAACTTCGCTCCCCGCCGCCGGCGGTTCGATAATCATCCGATCATCGACCAGAAATTTCTTTGGCCAATCAATCCGCGGATAATCCATCTCCAGCTCCCGCGGATCGCTTATGCAGCCCTTCAGGGCCGAGGCACAGAGCACCTCGGGACTGGCCAGATACACCATATCCCCGGCTGTGCCGGAGCGCCCGGCGAAGTTGCGGTTGTTGCTTCGCAATGACACCACGCCCGAGCCCGGCGAAAAGCCCACGCCTATGCAAGGCCCACAGGCCGATTCAAGTATCCGACAGCCAGCCCCGATCAGATCCCCCAAGGCCCCGTTGGCTGCGATCATCTCATAGACTGCTCGCGATCCCGGCGAAACCGCCATCGATACGTTCGCATGGACGGTTTTGCCCTTGAGCATCCGGGCCGCGGTCATCAAGTCCTGGTAGCTGCTGTTGGTGCAGCTGCCCAGCCAGACCTGCTGTATCTTCGTCCCAGCCACATCAGTTACGGTCTTAACATTGCCCGGACTCGACGGGCAGGCAATCAGCGGCTCCAGCTCCGACAGATTTATCTGTATAAGCCGCTCGTACTCAGCATCCTTATCAGCGCTTAGCTCCACGTAATCTTTTTCCCGCTCTTGGGCCGTCAGAAACTCCCGCGTTTTATCGTCGGCAGGGAATACACTGCTGGTTACGCCGAGCTCTGCCCCCATGTTGGTTATAGTGGCTCGCTGGGGCACGCTGAGCTTAGTTACGCCTGCCCCGAAGTATTCCACAGCTGAGCCCGTATTGCCCAGCGTCGAGAGAATGCTCAATACCTTCAGGATCACGTCCTTGGCCGTCACCCACTCGCCCAGCTCGCCAACCAATTCCACGCCGATGATTCGCGGGCAGATCAGCCGGAAAGGCTCACCCTCCATCGCCAAAGCCACGTCCAGCCCGCCTGCCCCGATGCCCAGCGCCCCGATTCCCCCAGCCGTCGGCGTATGCGAATCCGAGCCCAGCAGCGTCTTGCCCGGCCCAGCGAAGCGCTCCAGGTGTACCTGATGACAGATGCCGTTGCCGGGGCGAGAGAACTTCACGCCCAGCTTAGCCGCCATGCTCTGCAAATAGTGATGATCGTTCTGATTATTAGGTCCGAACTGGGCCGTATTATGATCCACGTAGCTCACCGCCAACGGCACCGACACCCGCTCTACCCCCATAGCCTCCAGCTCCAGACAGACCATCGTCCCCGTTACATCCTGCGTCAAGGCCTGGTCGATCCGGATAGCTATCTCTGTACCCACCTCCAGCTTCCCTTCGGCCAGATGCTCCGCCAATATCTTTGCGATTACCGTACCCTGCATAGCCTCTCCGCACCTTTCTTTCGCGTTACGCCTCCCCGCTTACTTATTTACACTTCCCGCGGTTTCTACAACAATATCATCATAATCTTCATCGTATGCCCCGGCGCTATAAATCACATATCCATTTTTCACACGTCGATAATCCACCGCCTTACCCGTGAACAAATCCACCGGCACCGTCTTGAAGTATTTCGGGCACAGCTTCGCCAAACTCTCCGGATAACTACCCACCTGGGCTCGATACCCCGCCAGAGCCATGGCTACTTGACTTGCCCGCGACTTCATTGTTGTTACATCGTACATCGCGGCTGCCCTACTAAAGTCCGGGCAAAAAATGGTAATTATCATACTGCCAAGCATTTCGGTAGTATTGGTATATTCTTCTGCTACGAGTAATTCCATGAAGTCTGCCCCCTTTTCCATTTCCTGTTGCTCCGAGCTAATTTCATCAAAGGCCTCCATTTTTTCAGCGAACCTGGGTCTGCGAGCCGCGTCCACTGCACGATCTTGCCAAGAATTTATCCTCCACAGGATCTTATTCCAGTCAACGGGCATTTCTGGCATTTGCGCTACTCTTTCTTTATCCATTTTAGCCAGAAACTCAGCACGCATAAGAGGAATGAGCTCAGGAGATATATCGAACAAAGCCATGAACCACTTCTTATAACCCGTCCGGTAAACACTCATAGTGGCGTCTAAGAGACCAAATCTTTCACACTTATCTATCGTCTCAGCTATACCCGGCAAAGCCGGTAAGCCCTGTAACTGCGACAGATATGCTTGCGCTTGATTGGCAGTTAGCCGTCCGCTCGTGGCCAGGCCGTTATCCCCCTCACACGCTGCCGACTCCACGGCCATGCCAACCAGGCGTTCTATTAGTGTCGGCCCTTGGCCAACCAGACGAGCTAATCGGTGCACTGCTAGAAGGTCAGCCTGGGCGCCGTCGATATCGCCAGAATCTAATTTGAGCATTGCCCGGACCACTAAAGCTCTAGCCATTTCTCGCTTGATCTGCAGGCCTGCTACGATCACAGAAAATATCTGTGGCGGTTCATCAGGTGATAGCATGGGCATGTAGTATCGTGGCCGATTCGCAGCTGCGATCACCAGCAACAAGGGTTTCTCGTTAGCTTTGAGCCAGTCAGCCAGCTTCGGATAATCTCTAGCCGACCACGAACCCTCTATCGCTTCTTCAAGAAACTCGTATGCTTCCTCTGAGTCGCCCACATACGTATCAAACCCAACGAAATAGTCCCCCTCGCTCGGTAAAGAGGGCATCCCCAAGATCGCTAATCCCTTATCCTTTATTATCGGAGCCAATCTCTCCGGCCCAGCGGCCTGTAGGAGCAAAATAGCCGCGTTGTTCTCGGCTGTGACACCCTTGCTGTATTGCTTATTAAGTGCTGCTAGATAATTGACCGTCCCATCGTTGTTCAGCGGTTCTGAGATTCGTGTAGTTTCGGGTGATAGAATGATCTTAGTCGACGGCGGATCATCCGCTTTTGCCATTACCGAAAGCAACAAAACTGTCGATATCATCGCCGAAACGTATATCTTTCTAATTGTTGTATTTTTCATGCGTCCTCCATCGATTAGTGATTCTTCGTTTCGTTGTTGGCCGGCACGCCTAGCGGCATGACATAGACCGGCTCTTCTGCGATTCCCAGCAAGCCCTTCACTTGGCTGTCACTAAAAGCCCCCACCGCACAGGTGCCTAGGCCCAGGCTCTCGGCCTGTAAGTAGATGTTCTGGCCGATATGTCCGGCTTCTATATGGACGTAGCGTTTGGCACGCGCCTTGTATTTTTTCGCCGTGCGGCCATAGTCTGCGGCCATGATTATGGACACCGGCCCGGCCCCGATCATCCCCTGTCCCAGACAGGCCCGCTGAAGTGCTCTTCGCAGGTCCCCGCTCTTGAGGCGTTTCAAGCCGTGCTCCGCCACCTCGTAGTGATACAGGCCCGCTTGGAGTCCTTCCACCTTGCCCACGACCGCGTAGAGCTCCATAGGATAGAGTGCCCCCGCCGATGGAGCCGTCCGATAGCCCCAGGGGTGCGTCTGGCCTTGAGCTGCCCAGAGCAACTGCCCCAGCTGCTCCAGTGTCAAGGCCTCATCGGCAAACTCCCTCCGGGACCGCCGCTTTTGCAGCGCCTCTTCGACTGACATCTGCCCTTTGGTCTTTGCTTTCGGCAAAGAGATGACCGGCATCTTTTTCTTTGGGCTTCCTTGTCCCGTCATTTCACCATTCATTGCCATCGCCGCTACAACTGCAACTGTCGCCAGCCCCGCCAGCACTAGCAGTAGACCTATCTTCATAATTGCATCCTCCTGCCTTGGCTTGCAGCTTCACCAAGCTGCATTTAATTTCTGTATTTTTTTGTAATCTGCGTAATCTGCGCAATCAGTCTAATTTCTGTATTTCTTTGTCTTTAATCCATTCTCTGTAGCGGTACTACTGCGAGGGATGAATCAGCGTCAA
>DAOVKO010000187.1 GCA_030631725.1 Actinomycetes bacterium
ATCCCCTGGATCACCAGGCCGACGGCTATAGCCGCCAACATGGCCAAAAAGCTGTCCTTCAAGATATCTATGGCTGTTGCGTAGGAAGTGTCCACACTTGCCAGTTGGGGGTATTTGATAATCAGGCCCATAAGCCAGACAGCCACCGCGGCTGCTATGCCGGTAATGATGCCCACCTCGATAAGCTTGGAACGCGATCTGATCTCTCCCAATAGAAAGACAGCGACGGTAGTGGCAGTTACCAGCACCACGAATACGGAAAACAAATCGGCAAAGTCTGCTTCGGCTCGCAGGGCTCCTGTGGTTGTCAAGATCAGCAGGACAGCAAAAAACCAGCCCAGTCCCAAGGCAATGCGTTGGTTGTAGGTTATGGTCAGAATGATGGGGACAATCAAACCGGGTATCAGCAGAAGCATGGCCGGCAAGTGAAGCGTGCCGAAAAGTATCCCCACCACCAGAGCCACGAGCAACAAGACGCCGACGGCGGCGGTGCGCGTGTGGTTGCTCAAGATGCGTGGTTTGTAGTGGGCCAGATAGACGCCCATGGCCGCAGTTGCGAACACAACCACCAGGACCAGGGCAAAGAAATAGAGCCCCTTCCAGGGCCCGGTCAGTTGGGGCTGGCTCCGACTGAATTCGCCGACGAGCACAGCCGCCGAGGCCAGAACCGCAAAAGCCAAACCCATCAAGAACGTGGCCGACCCTCCGGGTATGGCCAAGCGCTGCCAAAAAGGCGGCTCAGCCTGGACCCGTGAGCGGCGGGCTTCGGCTCTTCGGGGCTGTTTCTTGGCAAAAGGCCACATACTCGCTTACTCCGCAGGCGGTCGTTGAAGCACTTATCCGTGGCCCCCAGAGCTAATTCGGCAAATACGACCCGCAAAGTGAGGTCTTACTCTTTATTGCTGGTTTTTTGGGCCTTTTTTGGAGCCGTCCTGGCCGAGCCGTCCGGCCCGTAGGCCTTGACCACCGCATGAACCAGTCGATGGCGGACGATATCTTGAACCCTCAGCTCGATAAAAGCAATACCCTTGACGCCCCGCAGCCGGCGGCGGGCATCGATCATTCCGCTGAGCTGGGCCTGGGGCAAATCTATCTGGGAAATGTCCCCGGTGACAATCATCTTGGAATTGTGGCCCAGGCGGGTGAGAAACATCAGCATCTGGGCTACGGTAGTGTTCTGCGATTCGTCCAGGATGACCACTGAGTCGTTGAGGGTTCGCCCGCGCATAAAGGCCAGAGGGATGACTTCGATAACGTCGTTGACCATGAGCCGCTTTATCTGGTCGAACTCCATCATGTCGTGCAGGGCATCGAACAAAGGGCGCAGATAGGGATTGACCTTGGCCTGCATGTCGCCGGGGAGGAAACCGAGGCGTTCGCCGGCCTCGACCGCCGGGCGCACCAGAATGATGCGCTTGATTCGTCCCTGTTTCAGTGCGGCCACGGCCATGGCCACGGCCAAGTAGGTCTTTCCCGTTCCGGCTGGGCCTACGCAAAAGACCATGTCCTTCTCAGCGATGGCCTTGACGTATTGGCTCTGTCCGGTTGTCCTGGGCGATACATACCGACCACGAGGATATACCTCTATCATCTCCTCTGCCTTGGGTGGGTTGGTTTTGGGTTTGCTGTGTTTTTGGGTGGAAGCAGACTCTGCGGTTGCAGCAATAGCTTCCAGTACGGCCGCCTTGTCCACAAAGACGCCCGAGCGGGCCTTCTTGCGGAGCAACTCGATGGCCGCAGCGGCCTGAGCAACCGGCGAGGGACGCCCGGAAATGCGCAAGTTCTGGTCGCGAGCTACCAGGGAAACCTTTAGCTGGTCGCGCAAGATCCGCAAGGTCCGATTGGCCGGGCCGAATAGAGCCTGCCGCTCAGGGTCATTGTCAATGGTTATGGTCAACTCCACAGTGAGCCAATCCTCAAGGTAAAGCAGTCAAACAGATCCCGTATGCAGGTGACCCCGGCCGGTGGTGAGTGACTTTGCTAGCGGCCCGGCAGCAGGGCGAAGATCAGGTATGCCAAAGGCGCGGCCAGCAGGAGCGAGTCGATCACGTCGAGGAGTCCACCGAAGCCGGGCACCGAATCTGAGGAGTCCTTCTCGCGGGCATCGCGTTTGAAAATTGATTCAGCCAAATCGCCGAGCTGTCCCATCCCGGCCAAGACTATTCCCAGCAGCAAGGCCAACCATATATTACTGAGTATAGCAGTAAGCCGGCACAAAATCACGCAGGTAATCACCCCGCCGGTGAGCCCGCCGATAAGGCCTTCGATGGTCTTTCCGGGGCTGACGGAGGCGATCAGCTTGTGCTGTCCGCCATGCTTGCCGGCAAAGTAAGCACATATATCGGTCATTTTTATGGTGCCCACGAAGACGGCCAAGTGCCAGGCCCCCAGGGTGGCTCTGTAGGTTTGCTCTGGCTCCCAGGTCATTTGGCGGATCCGAACTACGAATGAGCCCAGCAAACCAATGTAGATGGCCCCCAAAAGGGTGACCCCGATATTGCCGAAAGCTCCTTTGGTTCCCCATCTGACCACCTGCAGGACAAAAGCTGCGGCGAGGCCTGCGGCCAGCACGGGCAGAGTAAAATCAATTCGATGGTCTTTGAGCCAGAGCCCCCAGCCCGACAAGCTCTGGGCGCAGTTTTCCAGAATGAGGAAAATCGAGAGAATTATCCCGATGAACCTGAAGGGCTGTAAGCCAGCGGCCTTGGCCAGCCCATAGAACTCCCGGATGGCCACGATGGCCAGGCCCGTGGCCAGCAGAGTGGTCAACAGAGCTCGGGGGCGCCAGCCGAGCCAAAGGAAATAGTAGTCGCCCGTCTCGAGGAAGATATCCAGCAGGACTATGGCCACTCCGGCCAAGCCCAAGGCGAATCCCGATAACAATCGCTGCTTAAGCATCAGCTACGATTCAACCCTCCGAATCGGCGTTTGCGCGCGGCGAAATCCTTCAAGGCCTCGTGCAGTTCTTTGGGGGTGAAGTCCGGCCAGTAAACATCGCTAACGTACAGTTCCGCGTAGGATATCTGCCATAGCAGGAAATCGCTTATTCGCCGTTCTCCGGCGGTGCGAACCAGCAAATCAGGATCAGGCAGGCCAGCGGTGTCCAACTGTTCTCTGAAGAGCTCGCTGGAGATCTGATCGGGGCGGATTTCGCCGGCCACGCTCCGCTGAGCAAGTCCGCGACAGGCCCGGATTATTTCGTCTCGGCCGGAATAGTTCAAGGCCAAAGCCAGCACCATCCCCGTGTTGTTCTTGCTGACTTCCATCGATCTGTCGAGTTCTTCGCGCATATGGCTGGGCAACTGCTCCTTTACACCCAAATGAATCAGCCGAACATTGTTTTCCATAAGTATGGGCCGCTCACTCACCAGGTACTCGGCATAAAGTTTCATCAGACCCTGGATCTCTTCCCGTGGTCTTTTCCAATTGTCCATGGAGAAGGAATAGAGGCTTAAACACTTCATACCCAGGCGGGAGCACTCGGTGACGATCCCGCGGACCATGCCTGCCCCGGCTTCATGTCCTTTCAAGCGGGGGAGCCCGCGCTGCTGGGCCCAACGTCCGTTGCCATCCATAATGATAGCGATATGACGAGGCAGGCGATCGACGGAGCTGTCCAACTCAACTGTGCCTGGTTGGTCTTTAGCGGTCATGGAAATGTGTAATTCCTCAGATGTAAATGGTGGCCTCGCGGTCGGGGCCGACACTGACAATCTTCACCGGCCGAGATAGAAGCTGCTCGATGCGGGCCAGATACTTTTGAGCATTAGACGGAAGTTCAGACATGCTTCGGCAGTGGTCGATCTGCTCCTTCCAGCCCGGCAAGGCCTCACAGACCACTTCGACCTGGGACAAGACCTCACTGTCGGAAGGAAAAGATTCCAGTTGGCGGCCTTTGTAACGGTAAGCGGTAACGATATTGATTTCGTCCAGGCCGCTGAGCACGTCAAGGAGCATGATGGCTAAGGAGTCCACGGCGTTTATGCGGCAGGCATAGCGTGCGGCGACGGCGTCGAACCATCCGCATCTTCGCGGCCGACCGGTCGTGGTCCCGTACTCATGGCCGCGCTCACGGATATATTCGGCGGTCGAATCGTGCAACTCACTGGGGAAGGGCCCCTCGCCTACCCGCGTACAATAGGCCTTGAGTACGCCGATGACATTGTCAAGGGCCCGAAAGGAAACGCCCGCGCCGGCTGGGGCGCCCAGTGCCGAGCAGTTCGAACTGGTTACGTAGGGATAGGTTCCGTGGTCCAAGTCCAGCAGGCAGCCCTGGGCCC
>DAOVKO010000116.1 GCA_030631725.1 Actinomycetes bacterium
AGGCAAAGCTGGCTCGCAATGCTCTCATCGTTGACTACCTTTCACAGATAAACTCTTAAACGACATACTTTTCTCCGTAGGACATCGATATTTTTATTTTTGATATTCTTCTATTCCCACTCGATGGTGGCTGGGGGTTTGCTGGAGATATCGTAGGCTACGCGGTTGATTCCGGGGACCTCGTTGATGATGCGGTTAGAGATGAGGGCGAGGACCTCGTAGGGCAAGTGGACCCAGTCGGCGGTCATGAAGTCGGCGGTCTCGACGGCCCGAATGACGACGAGCTCGTTGGCCTCGTAACTTCGGCCGTCACCCATAACGCCGACACTGGCAACGGGCAGGAGCACGGCGAAGACCTGGCCAATAGAGCGGTAGAGATTGGCGGCCCGGATTTCCTCGATGAGGATTTCGTCAGCCCGGCGGAGCTTCTGCAAACGAGCAGGAGTAATCTCACCGATGACACGGACGGCCAGGCCGGGGCCGGGGAAAGGATGACGCCAGACGATCTCCTCGGGCAGTCCGAGGTGCTCGCCGACAACGCGGACCTCGTCCTTGAACAAATCGCGAAGGGGCTCGATTAATTCGAAGCCGAGCTCGGCAGGCAGACCCCAGACGTTGTGGTGGCCCTTGATGGTGTCGGCTTGGCCGGCGAAGCCCTGTCCGGACTCGATCACGTCGGGATAAAGGGTTCCCTGTGCCAGGAACGCGGCGTCGGGGATATCCTTGGAGGCGTTCTTGAAGACTTCGATGAATTCGTGGCCGATGATCCGGCGCTTCTCCTGAGGGGCAGTGATGCCGGTGAGCTTGTCCAAAAAGGTTTTGGCGGCATCGACGACGACCAACTGCATGGAGAAGTGGCTGCGGAAGGTCTGGATGACATTCTCGGCCTCGGCTTTGCGAAGCAGGCCGTTATCGACAAAGATGCAGGTGAGCTGTTCGCCGATGGCCCGGTGGAGGAGGGCGGCGACCACGGAAGAGTCAACGCCGCCGCTGAGGCCGCAAATGACCCTTGATTTGCCGACGCGTCGGCGGACGTCCTCGGTGGTCTGGTCGATGAAGTTGCTCATCTGCCATTGGCCGGTGCAGCGACAAATGTCGTAGAGGAAATTTCGGAAGATCTCGGCGCCGCGGGGGGTGTGGGTGACTTCTGGATGAAACTGCAAGCCGTAAACGTCGCGCCGGCGGTGCTTGACGGCTGCACAGGCACACGAGGCGGTGGCGGCAAGGGACTCGAAGTCTTCGCAGAGCTTATCGACCTGGTCGCCGTGGCTCATCCAGACGGTGGTTTCGGAGGGTACGCCCTGGAGGAGGCGGTTGTCCTTGAGGACGCTGAGCTTAGCTCGGCCGTACTCGCGGGCAGGCGCCCTGGAGACCTTGCCCCCGAGCAACTCACAGACCAGCTGCATTCCGTAGCAGATGCCTAGAACTGGTACACCCAGCGAGAAAATCTCCGGGTCGGGTTTAGGGGCGTCTTTCTCATAGACGCTAGCCGGGCCTCCGGAAAGGATCAGACCGGCTGGGGACATTTGGCGAAGTTCGTCAGCGGAGATGTCGGGCTTGACCAGGATAGAATAAACGTGCTGCTCGCGTACTCGGCGGGCGATGAGCTGGCTATACTGCGAGCCGAAATCCAAAATAGCAATCAACTCAGAAGTAGCAGATAACATAAACCGCCTTCGTATCGTTCTCGTTTCTTGTGTCATTCCCGCGGAAGCGGGAATCCAGGTATTCAGATAGACTCCTGCTTGAGCAGTGCTACAAGCTGCTGAAGGCACATCACGTACCCCCCGGGTTTTGGACTTCCGGCGGTGTTTCTTGGGCGGGAGGTGTCGGTTTCGGTTTCCGCGTACGCTTCTTCTTCTCAGGCAGCGAAATCTTGATGTTTTCCATCTCTCCCAGGGCCGCCTCATTCAGAATCCGCCGAATAGCTCCCACGATCTCTTCCGGTGCTACGCGAACATCACTAGCCTTCTTCAGCTTTCGGCGTAACAGCCGGATTGACTCCTCCGACAGGATAACACTCAGCAGATTACCTGGCGTGAGGACGTTGTCCTTCCGCCAAATCTCATCCAGGCCTCCCCGCCGAACGTTGCGGTAACCGAAGAGAGAAAACTTCTCGGCCAACGTGGCCGGCTCATCCAGAAGCAGGTTCCAGGAGCTAATCAGTCTAGTCTCCGGCGGTTGGCCGAAGCTAACGTGATACGTCCGCCATTCCCTTCCATTGGTGAGTATTATCCATTCGCACCCGGCATTGATGGCGTAGGATGAGACCTGTTTCAGGTGCTTAGTTGCCAGATCCACATTGACCCGCTTCAGTTCCACGAAGATTACCTGCTTAGTCTTGTCGCCTTCGGCCAATTGGATGGTGAAATCACAGTACTCAGTCACGCCGGGACCTCGAACCGCATGCTCGCTGGACAAATGCTTGAGGGAATCATAACCCATAAGCGAGGCAAAGATCCGCTCTACCCGTTTGCGGGTCTCGGCTTCGTTGCCGTCCGCCCGAGCCACATCGGCAATCATCTTCCTGGCTTCCAGGATGACCTTCTTGGTTTCCCTATCAATCTTTTGTCGAGCCATTATTCATCCCTCCGTAAGAATATCTTTAAATTGTTTTTGTTATTTTTGAATTTTGCTTTGTCATTTTGCATTTTGATTTTTGCATTTTTATCTTTTTATGGTTTATTCTTCAGCTTCGAAGGCTACGGAGTAGTTTGGTGCCTCTTTGGTAATGGTTATGTCGTGAGGATGGCTTTCGATCAGGCCGGCTCCGCTGACGCGGATGAAGGTTCCGTCGCGGCGTAGGGAGTCGATGTCGGGTGTGCCACAGTAGCCCATTCCGGCCCGCAAGCCGCCGACAAACTGATAGACGAAATCACTGAGCTTGCCGCGATAAGGGATGCGTCCTTCGACCCCCTCAGGGACGAGCTTCTGGGCGGGGCCCTGCTCGGTCTGGGAATAGCGGGTGGCAGAGCCAGCCACCATGGCTCCCTGCGAGCCCATGCCTCGGTACTCTTTGTAACGCCGGCCCTTGTAAATGACCATCTGGCCTGGGCTCTCGTCGAGTCCGGCAAAGAGTGAGCCCATGACCACGGCATTGGCCCCGGCGGCGATAGCCTTGACCATGTCTCCGGAGTGGCGAATTCCGCCGTCGGCTAGGACGGGCACGCCGGCGGACTTGGCAGCGGCGGCACAATCCATAATGGCAGAGACCTGGGGGACACCTACGCCGGCAATGACCCTGGTGGTGCAGATGGAGCCTGGTCCAACGCCGACCTTGACGGCTGAGACCCCGGCTTCGATGAGGTCGAGTGTGGCTTTACCGGTGGTGACGTTGCCGGCAATGATCTCCAGGTCGGAGAATTTTTTGCGGAGGGCCTTGACGGTTTTTATGACGTTGGCGGAATGGCCGTGGGCGGAATCGACGACGATGATGTCCACACCGACTTTGATGAGCTGCTGGACTCTTTCGAGGTCGTGGACACCAACAGCGGCGGCTACGCGGAGTCGGCCACGGGCGTCCTTGCAAGCCGCGGGGAAGTTGTGTATCTGCTCGATGTCCCGCATGGTAATCAAGCCAAGCAGTTGGCGGTCGGAATCGACCAAGAGCAGTTTTTCGACCTTGTGCTTATGGAGGATGCGCTCGGCCTCTTCCAGGGAAGTATTGGAGCCAGCGGTAACCAAATGGTCCTTGGTCATGACCGAAGCAATCTTGGTTCCGGCGTCGGCGAGGAACTTCATGTCTCGACGGGTGATGATGCCGACGAGCTTGCGTCCCTCGACGATGGGTATGCCGGAGATGTTGTGCTCGGTCATAAGCCGCCGGGCTGCCTCGACGGGCTCGTTTGGGCTGAGTGTGACGGGGTCATTTATTACGCCGCTCTCGGAGCGTTTGACCTTATCGACCTCTCGGGACTGCTGGTCAACGGTCATGTTGTAGTGGATGATTCCCAGGCCGCCTTCCTGGGCCAAGGCGATAGCCAAGGCGGACTCGGTAACGGTGTCCATGGGCGAGGAAACCACGGGGATGTTCAGACGTATGTTGTGGGTGATACAGGTGGAGGTGTCGGCGTCTTGGGGGACGAATTGGGAATGGGCCGGCACGAGGGAGACATCGTCAAAGGTAATACCTTGGCCGATGATCTTGTCTTTCATGGCCGCTCCTTGGGGAATGGGTCTGCGGGAAAAAGGAATAGGTTAGCGACTCTGGGGGCAAATTCAAGGAAAAAAGTGCCTGAGCTGAGGGCTATTTTGGCGGGTTGAGCAGCCTGGGGGAGGGTAGGAAACGCCGGGGCAGATGCCTGAGGGCATATCTGCCGGGAGCTGGGAGGGACAGAGAGCGGACTCCAGAGCGTGAGTGGAGTTCTTGTTGGAGATACCGACGCCAAACGGTCAGTCGGCCTTTTTCTTCCGTCCTGTCACTATCAGGATTACCAGGAGCACGTTGGCGGCAGCCAGGGCTGCGATAGTAATCAATGCAATTCGCATGGCATTTGTCTGCTGGACAATCTCAGCTGCCTGCTGGGGGGTTTGTTGAGCCAAAAGCGTAGCGAGAAGGCTAGAAATGGTAGTCATGGTCGTCTCCAACAAAGTGATTTGGGTCCTCCGCCAGCTTTTGTATCCAGCGGAGTGGCTACATACCGGAAGGTTCACTGCCCTGGCAGAGGGGAGATTTGCTGCCGGGGAAGGTCAGGGCAGAGGTGCTCCCTTTACTATCGTTATCCTTTATCGGTTTATTGGGTAGAAATGTGCCAGTGATTATCGGACAAAATTTGCAATTGCTCCTGATTTGTGAGGTCGAAATGCAGTGGAGTGACGGTTACAAAGCCCTCTGCCAGGGCCCAGACGTCCGTATCGGGGGCTCGTCCGGTGAAGGCAAACTCACGTGACATGGTGTAGGAGAGCCGGCCCTGGGAGTCCTGATGGCGTTGATAATGGTCGTCGATTCCGACAGTGGACTGCTTCACGAAGCGGACGCCGCGGGGCCTGGCTCCGGCGGGAATGTTGATATTCAGGACGGCTCCTTTTACGAGTCCGACATCGAGGGCCTGAGCGAGTAGCTCACCAGCCAGCCGGGCGGCTCGCAGGAAAGATTCGTTGATCCGGCTCTGGTCCTCTCCAGGAGCAAGCTCCAGGGAAAAGGCCAGGGCAGGTATTCGGAAAAAGGCGGCCTCGACGGCAGCGGCGACAGTCCCGGAATAGATTACATTTATCCCCACGTTGGCCCCGGCGTTGAGGCCGGAAACCACCAACTCCGGGGGGCTATCGAGCAGTTCTCGGATGGCGAGCTTTACGCAATCAGCAGGCCGGCCGCCCACGGCCCAGCCGGTGAGGGTCCGGCTTACTTGGCGCTTCGAGCAGAGCAGGGCTTCGTGAATGGTCAAGGAATGGCCGGAGGCGGATTGACTTTCCTCGGGAGCGACTACGGAGACTTGGCCAAAGGAGAGCAAATTGGCGTGCAGAGCGGCCAGACCGGGGGCGAATAATCCGTCGTCATTGGTCAAGAGAATCCGCATAAGTGCCAATGGTATAACTTGCAGGGGGAAAGTCAACCGAGCAATGCCAGCCGACAGTGAGCCGGCACGGCGGGTGGGCAGGGCTGAGATTATGGGGCGTAGATGAGTGTTACCTACTGTGAATACCGGGGTTATAGCAAATTTGCGGTATGGGGGCCCATTTTTTGGCAGATAATCGGGAATTTATCGATTTTTCTCTTGACTGAAAAGCTGCGATGGTATATACTGGGGGTTCAGGTGGAGAGAGAGAATTCCACCGTAACAACAAGTTGGGATGGTGCAGATCGTATCTGCGCGTGTGATTGCCGGCGTGGCAATTGTTCCGGCCGACGTAAAAAAGTAGTCTCCCGACGCAAACGTTTTTTCTCTCCCTACGTTTGCGTTACTCCTTGGCCGTCCGGATAACGGGCGGCCATTTTTTTACGCCGGCTGGCAGGTAGCGGCCTAAAACTACAACGCTACTTGACGTGTTTTTACAAAATTCGGGGGTTCGAAGGCCCCCCAGGGCGCAGCCTGGGGGCGTTGGGACCCCCGGCGCAGAGGGGGGATAAACCCCGGCGAAACGGGGGGCTAAACAAGTGGCGTTGTAGTCCTAAGGCCTGGGGTAAAGGCAAGAGTTTTGAACTTCTGGAGTGGGAAAGGCTGTTGGATTGGGGGGGTGTGAGTCGATATTAGCCAGCAGCGATAGTCCAGTGGTATGAAAGTTTAAGGCGGTATGTGAGCATGGTGGTGAGTATAGCAGATTATAGGTCAGGGGTGGTAAACAAAGGGGTGTTCTCGCTGGAGCGGGCGAACCGCTCTTTGCCGCTGGTAAGGCGGATCGTGGAGGATATCCAGGAGGCCTCGGGGAAGGTAGCAGACTATCAGGAAGAATTTGAAAGGCTCGCAGAGCAGGGGAACCTGGAGCAGGCCAATCAAGCGATGCTGTGTCTTAGCAAGGCCCGGCAGGAATATCGGCAGTTTTGCCGAGAGCTGGGACAGCTGGGCTGCTGTCTGAGCGATGGGCGGGCTGGGGCGGTGGACTTTCCGGCGATTGTGGAGGGCAAACAGACGGTTCTTTGCTGGCGGCTGGGCGAGTCCAAGATAAGCCGTTGGCATGATCCGCACTAGTGAGCTTGACCAAGCGCCGAGACAGTGTTATTATGCAAATGAAGGAGGCTGATTAGTAAGGCCAGCGAAGATAACAGGTGATATATGCATTTCGAGAATCCGAAGGGTGTTTTGGAAGAACTAACTGCCCGGATC
>DAOVKO010000069.1 GCA_030631725.1 Actinomycetes bacterium
ATATCAATGGTAGCGCCTCTGTGGAAAAAAAGTTGGAGTTTTCTGCTTGCCTGAGGATATCCACTTGGTATTATCGAGGCCGAACTTGCTTTCAAGAGGCTCATCGGGCCCAAGCGGAGGGGCAGATCGCTGGTTGATTTTTCAAGAAGTGCTAATCAAAACGGAGAGCCGGAGAAATCATCTCGTGAACTCTTGCACAACAGTTGCTCTTGAACAATTCCTTGAAGCCTTGGCTGACAAGATAGGACCACAGGGCTACAAGGTTTGGTTTGCAAACCTGGCCAAAGTAGAATTGACCGACAGCACCGTGGCGGTGACGGTGCCGAACAATTTTGTGGGCAACTGGATTCAAAAGCATTATGCAAACTTGCTACTGGGCACGGCAAATGAAGTCGTGGGACATACCTGCAAGCTGCAGGTGAGGGTTTCGGACGAAGGCGTCAAAAGTTCCGCCCAACAATCCCTGCAAAAGGGCAAAGGTTCTTCAACAGCAGGAAAACAAGAAGTCCCGGCCAGCAAGGGCAAACCTTTGCGCCGGGGCCAGGCCCTGCGGTTTTCGCTGGACGAGTTCGTGGTGGGTCCATCGAATCAGTTGGCCTTTGCGACGGCACAGAGCATCGT
Source organism: Actinomycetes bacterium (assembly GCA_030631725.1). Classification (GTDB taxonomy): domain Bacteria; phylum Planctomycetota; class Phycisphaerae; order JAACET01; family JAACET01; genus JAACET01. The sequence continues at coordinate 622 of DAOVKO010000069.1, forward strand.
CGGCCAGAATTGCGCTCTGTTCAATCCTTTGTTTATTCACGGCTCCTGCGGGCTGGGCAAAACACACCTTTTGCAGGGCATTTGCAATGCTATCCGCAGCAGCCGGCCACAGGCCAGATGTATTTACATCTCCGGGGAAGAGTTTACTAACCAGTTCATCCTGGGCCTGAGGAACAATCGGGTAAGCGGCTTCCGCCAGCGTTTCCGGCAGGTGGATGTCCTGGCTATTGACGATATTCATTTCCTGGCCAACAAGCGGGCTACCCAGGAGGAGTTTCTGCACACTTTCAACTCCATTGAAACTCAGGGCAAGCAGGTGATCCTGGCCAGTGACACGCACCCGAAGTTGCTGGGCAAGGTCATTGATTCTTTAATCAGTCGCTTTCTAGCGGGCATGGTGGTGAAGATTGAGTCTCCGGATTACGAAACCCGCCTGGCTATTTTGCTCAAGCAGGACAAGCGTCTGGAGCTGGGAGCGGACAAAGCCGTTTTGGAATACGTAGCCCAAAACGTGCGGGGAAATGTGAGGGAATTAGAAGGGGCAATGTTGAAGCTCAAGGCCTACGGGAGTTTGTCGCGTCAAGTTGTTTCTCTGCCCATGGCGGCACACGTGTTGGCGGACCATCTGCGGATGACCGCCGGACCGGCGGGAATGGATACCTTGCAGCAGGTGGTGGCCGATTACTTTGGACTCTCACCGACGGATTTGCAGTCTGGCCGGCGGAACAATGTGCTGACCCTGGCAAGGTCGCTGGCCATGTACCTGGCTCGCAAGCACACCCGGATGAGTTACCCGGAAATCGGCCGAGCTTTTGGACGCCGAAGTCATGCCTCGGTAATATCGGCTTATAAGAAACTAGAGAGATTATTGGAGGAAAAGAAGGTTCTCGAATGGACCACCGCCGGGGGACGCTCCGAGCGGCAAAATGCGGCCCAAGTGGTCTCAAAATTGTCTGAACAAATCAGCAAGGCCACCCGAAAGGACTGTCGTAACTAGGCGACGATAAAAAGGTTAGCCTGGTTCGACAAAGCCTGAGCAAAAGGGTGCCCATGGTCTGGGCAAGATGCCTGGGCAGGGGAGCTTTGCTCAGGAGTTTTGAGCATGTGTACCTAGCCGGCTGACATATACAACGGAACCGATTCCGGCCAAAGGATGGGCCGGTTCGTTGCGGACGCGAAAGGGACGTCGCGTCCGCAGTTTTTTATGGGCGGGGGGATATTTGACAAATCCTGGGGTTGGCCTGAAGTTCCGCTTCCCTTTGAGCAGCTCCCCAATAGAATAAGCCCAGTGACCGAAGAGTTTGTAGCCAGAAGAACACGGTAAAGGCATGGACAAGTCGTCGAAGCACAACACGGACTCCGGTCTGAGTAAGCCCTTGTCGGAGCGTGAACGCCGGCACAGCCAGCGGGCCTTCATCGTCATGGCTGTCCTGATTACTATTTCCTTCATGCTTATGGGGCCAAGCGGGATCTTCGGCATATACATGATACAACTTGGCGTTAGCGGCCCGCAGCTGGGCAAATTGATTGCTTGGGTTACGCCTTTCGGAATTGCCGGTATCTTTTGTGCCGGCTTAGCCGTCAGAGTCGGCCGCAAACGGATGCTGCGCTGGTCTTTGCTTCCCTCCGGTCTGCTGATGTTGGCTTTGCTTCTCCTGCCCAACATCAACCACCATTGGAACTTGGCTGTGATGCTGGCGGTTGGCTGGGGATTACTGGCGGCCCAGCGAATGGCTCAATCCGTCACGGAGGTGCCTTGGTTTCCCATAATTCAGATGATTACTCTGCCGAACCGCCGCGGGGCCTTTCTGGGACGCATGCGGCTGGTCTGGGGTCTGGCCAGTGCTGTTGCTCTCTTTGGGGTAGCAAGACTTCTGGGCCAGGAAGCACAGATGACAACGCTGATGGTCCTGATCGCCGTGGCTGCTATGGCGTATTGGTTGATGTTCTGGCCGCTGCGACACATCGTCGAGCACCGTACTCGCTCTCGCCCCAGGGCCGTTAGTTGGACCGAGGCCTGGCGAGCAATTAAAGCGAGTCCCCTATTAGCTCGCGGTATAGCTGTGACCGCATGCTCATGGTTCGCAACCTCGATTTTTGCTGTTTTTCAGCTTTATTTCCTGACCAAAAGCCTCAGATGGTCTCACAGCGCCGCTGTTGATGTGGTTTGGGTCACCATATTGGGTCTGGCCCTGAGCAATGTTTTCTGGGGTGCCGTGGCCGACAGACTCGGAGACCGCGCCGTAGCTCAATTGGCATTTTTGGGAGTGGTGATCAGCGGCCTCTGTTGGGTCATTGCCGGGAGTAACAGCTTGTTGGCTAAGTCAATTGTTTTTACCGGAGCCTTCGGGATAGGTGTTTTCAGGGCCGGGGTAATGATGAGCACTACGCGAGTCATTCTTAACCATGTTCCTGAGCGGGTAAGCCCAGTCCTTCTGTCCTTCAGGAAGGTTTTCGTAGTCTTGGCTACGACCTCTGCTGCAGCTCTGGGCAGTTTGATCCTTAAATGGTTGGATGGCTGGAGGATTACCCGTGGCGACAATTGGCTGATTCTCGATGGTTATAAAGTGTTGTTCCTCATTGCTGCTGGAGTATGGCTGGCTCAGATATGGTTGTGCCGGAAATTTCCTGGTGTCCCCGGCCGAACTCCCTGGACAGTGCTGGCCGCCATGTTCAATCGTCCCTTCCAAACCATCTGGATGGTTTCACGCATAGACTCTGCCTTGCCCGAAAATGACCGGCTAAACCTGGTCCACCGCTTGAGCCAGACCGACAGTCCGCTGGCCTACGAAGGATTAGTCGCCGGGTTGCGCGATGCCAGCTACGACGTGCGATTGGCTTCGGTGAACGCCTTGGCCTCGCGAACAGAGCCGGAGTCCTGCCAGGCCCTGTTGGAAGCTCTTGACCAACCGGAGTTGGACATTCAGCCTGAGGCAGCCTGGGCCCTGGGAGAGCTGGGGGATCCCCGGGCTGTGCCCGAGTTGATCATTGCCTTGGGTTCCTCTAATCAGCTGCTTCGGGGCCGGGCTGCACGGGCTCTGGGCAAGCTGGACGCTCATCAGGCCCTGCCCAACCTTCAGAGGATGCTGATGGAAGACGGGGACAGCTTTGTGCGCAGATCCGCAGCCATAGCCCTTTCGCGGCTGAACGTGCGGGAATCCCTGACAGCGGTGTTTGAACAGTTTCGCTCGGCTAAGACGCGTCTAGGGCAGAGGGAGTTAGCCTTGGCCTTGGCGAACCTTGTGCACGGGGGGGATTTGTACTACCGGATTCGCCGTCAGGAGGCCCAGGGGATGGCCGATGTGCTGGAAGAAGCTGTGGATGAGGCCCTGGGCGAAGAAGCGGTGGATCATGAGGGGCGGCGCTGCTTTGAGCAGATGGTAGAAGCCCTGCGAGCCGAAGAACTCGAAGCAGTCAGGTCGATAGCTGCTCAAGCGATCGAGCAGGGGCGGCTGCATCGGCCCAGCGGCAACGCAGGGGAGTTGACGGATTATCTGCTTGGCAGGGCGGTGGCTGAGCCTTGGGCCCAGGAGCACGCCGCTCTGCTGATCTTTCTGCTCTTGCAGGAGTGCAGACGCCACAAAGGCTGGGCGGGATATTAGCTATTCGTAGAGATAATCGAGGCCGGGCAAGTCGCCGCGGATGAGCAGGTCGTTTGCGAATCTTCGGCTGCTGATGTTCTGGAGTTTGAGGGCTTGGCTGATGTCGTCAGGGCCAACGCCGGCGAAGGGCCCGGGGGCTTCGGCCGAACCAATAAGCAGGGGACAGACGAAGGCGCAGATTTCGTCCGCGAGATTGTGGGCCAGGAATTCGGTGAGTATTTGCGAGCCGCCTTCGACCATGAGATTGAGAATCTCTCGCTGGCCGAGAATATCGAGTAACTTGGCCAAATCGACCTGCCCAGGGCCGGCGTTGACGCAGCAGAGCTCGGCACCAGCGTCTTGCAGTGCAGTGGCTGCATCCTTATTGGTTTGCAGGCCTCGTTCTGTTGTGGCAATCAGCAGCGGGGCCTTGCCGGCCGTGCGTGCCAGTTGGGAGCCTATTGGCAGACGCAGTCGGCTATCAACGACGATGCGCAGGGACAGCCGACCTCGGATGGCAGGCCGAGGCGTCAAGAGGGGATCATCAGCCAAGGCAGTACCAATACCGACGAGGATAGCCTGACTCTGCCTGCGGAGACGATGCACAAATCGCCGGGATTCTTCATTTGAAATCCAGCGGGACTCACCCCTACGCGTAGCGATCTTGCCGTCGAGGCTCTGGGCCCATTTGAGCAGCACGAATGGGCGGCCCTTGCGGTGGAGCTTGAAAAAGGCGGCATTGAGTCGTCGGGCAGCAGCTCCGGCCGGCCCGAGTGTTACTTTTATTCCTGCCTGGCGAAGCTGCGTGAGCCCTTTACCGGCGACTTTTTCAGAGGGGTCTTTGGCAGCCACTACAACCTCGGCCAGGCCGGCGCGGATGAGGGCTTCGGTGCAGGCCGGAGTCTTGCCCTGGTGGCAGCAGGGCTCGAGAGTTACGTACATGGTCGCCCCGGCTGGGGATCCCTGGCAATTGCCCAGGGCGTTGATCTCGGCGTGGGCAGCACCAAAACGCTCATGATAGCCCTGGCTGATAACTTGGCCGTCGCGGATGAGCAGGGCCCCGACCATGGGATTGGGTTCGACCTTGCCGCGGCCCTTAGCAGCCAAACGCAGAGCCAGTTGCATGAATTTTTCATGGTCTGCGACAGACATAATATCAACGCGAAGCGTCCTTCGGAAAAGCAAAATGTAAAGATCAAAATTACAAACCAAAAATCAAAAATTCCAAACATCTCATCCTGACACCCCAAATCATTTTGACTTCTACATTTTGAATTTTCCTTTGTCATTTTGCATTTTTATATTTGATCTTTGATTTTTATTCGTATGCCCGTCGATGGTCGTTGTTTCGGGCCCGTCTGAGAGCCCTGCGGTAGAGACGTTCGCCGGCTGGCGTAGGATAATGGTGGTTCAGGCAGGCCAAGCAGAGCTGGTCTTCGGGCATAGAGATGCACTCGGCCAAGGTGCTGAGCGGGAGATACTTCAGCGAATCGGCGTGGACGGCGTGGGCCATCTTGCGGGTGAACTTCTCGGGGATTTCGCCCCGATACGAACGCGGCAAATAACTAGGGGCGAAGAGCTCGCTAATTGTGGACATGTCGATGCCGTAAAAACAGGGGCCCAGGATCGGCGGGCAGGACACGCGGAGGTGAATCTCGCGGACCCGTCCGCGGGTTTTGATCTGCTCGGCCAAAACGTTCAGGGTGGTAGCCCGGACGATGGAATCCTCGACCAGGAAGACTCGCTTGCCCTGCATGACCTCGGGGACGGGGGTGTATTTACGTTTGGCCCGCTCCTGGCGGGAGCTGCCTTCGATGAAGGTTCTGCCGACGTAACGGTTGCGGAGCAGGCCTTCGACGCAGGGCAGGCCCAACTCGTGGGCGAAGGCGTCGGCGGCCGGCTTGGCAGTGTCCGGAACGGGGACGACGACGCAGTCTTCAGGGTCGATGGGCTCGGTTTCAATCTTGCCCAGGGCTACGCCGAGGTTGGCTCGGCAGACATACACCCCGCGAGAGTCTATGGTGCTGCCGGCGTTGGCGAAGTACACCCACTCGAAGAAACAACGAGCGGGCTTCTGCACAGGGGCGTAGCGCTCGATGCGCATTCGGCCATTATCGATAAAGATCATTGTGCCCGGCTCTACCGACTTTATGTTGGTAAAGCCGGCGTTTGCCAAGGCTACGCTCTCGGAGGCTGCAGCAAAAACGTTGCCGGAAATCGCGTAGCAGAGGGGGCGAAAACCCAGAGGATCGCGGGCTATGACCAGTTGGCCGAGGGCATTTAGGAAAACTATGTTGTAAGAACCGTCGAAACGCTGGGCCAAGCCAGAAAAAACCTCCAGTAGGTCCGGAGATTTGTCGCCCCGCAGAAGGTAGCTGAGGCTGTGCATGATGATCTCGGTGTCGGTATGGCGAACGATGTGGTACTCGTCCCGCCGCAGCAGTTGCTTGCGGAGCTCCTGGACGTTGGCCAACTGGCCGTTGAAGGCGAAAGAGAACCACTTCCATCTTCGGCCGTGGTGACGCTCGAGGGGCTGGGCGTAAGATGCATCCTCCTGTCCACACGTGGCATAACGAGTGTGGCCGATGGCCATTTGACCAGCGTACTCTTCGAGGATGGCCAGGGCCTTGGCCGGATGGGACAGGCGGAAAACGTCGGAGACGACGCCGACGTCCTTGTAGGTATCGACAATTTGGCCCCGCTTGGGGTTATAGCTGGATATGCCGCAGCTCAACTGTCCCCGGTTCTGCAGGTCTAGCAGCAGCGAGGGAATCAGCCGGGAGACATTGGCCCCGGACAGCACTTTGTTCGGACCATTGGAAGGGCGTTTACCGGATAATCGACACACAGCGGCTACGCCGCATTCTTCATGGAGGTCGTCTAACACGGATCATAACTCCTTTTGGGACCATTGCTGGGCCTTGATCGATTGGCTGAAACTCCTGAGCACGCACAATCATAGCTGCAATGGCCGTGTTTTTCAATATCATGTTTATCCATTTTGTGGCTGGCTGAAGCCAAACCCCCGGTAACGCGTAGCGTCCTTCGGAAACCGGGGGCTAAATATAAAAAACTAAGGGCAAAGGTACAGAGGCACAAAGGCAGATAAAGAAAATGTGTCAACCGAAACATAGGTAACACTTTATACCGAGCACATGGGTAACACTTTCTCTGGGTTAGGGCCTTTAGCTCCGCAGCTAGCTGCGGAGCTAAAGGCTTCGCTTCTAACCGCCTCCACCCGCCATCGCCGATGGTCGAGCCGGCCAAGTAAATAATCACAATACCATAATAAACTCGTATCTTCAGACACCTCTTCCAGGCCTACATTTTCTCCCCGCAGACTTTCGCTCAAAAATAACCGACGACCTCGGTACGTTATGTCCCCGTGAACATATACCCGGCGAACCTGCATATGATCACCATAGCTGAACTGGGCTAAACGAGACGGAAAAGTCCTGGATGAGCAGCTGTAACGCTCCGATGGGGTATGCATATCCAGAGCCTCGTGCGGACGATGCTCGTTGTATTCCTCCCCAAACGCATCGAACCGCTTCTGCTGCTGCAAAAGTGTTTGGGCGGCCGGAAGGGCTGTATAAGACTTCAGAGTCTTGTGAATACGCTCGTGACGGCCATTCTGCTCCGGATGGCCAGGCGCAATACGCTCAGGATAGATACCAAGACGAATCCACCAACACGACAGACGGCTCAGGCCACCTAGCCCACAAGACGCAAAGGGCGAGCCATTATCAGTCCGGATCACCTCCGAAAGGCCGTACTGCCGGAAAACACGCTCAAAACGCCTGCGGACCAGCTTATAGCTCATACGATCCAAATGCTGACAACACAGAAGATAACGGCTGGCATAGTCGCTGATCGTAAGCGGATTATAACGGCTGTTGTCGCCCGTGCGAAAATGTCCCTTGAAATCCGCAGACCATACTTGGTTGCTGTAACAGCCCTTGGTTAGGGGTGGCTCGGTCGCTGTGGCTTTGCGACGACGCTTACGAGGACAGCTCAGTCCTTGCTTGCGTAAAAACAGACCAATCGTTGAAATCGCTGGGTAGCTGTTCCAGGCCGGATGAATACGCTCAAGACGGTATCTTATTTTGGCTGATCCCCACTTTGGAAAACGACTCTTGACCTCTAGGATGGAGTTTTTTACTTCAGGCGAGATCTCATTGGGATGGTTATGCGGAGCTCGGCTGCGATTAGCCAAAGCTTCGAATCCACCCTGCAGATGCCGATCAAGCCACTTATAGCCGGTCTTTCTCGAGATACCGTAGTAAATACACAAGTCCGTCATACTGTAAGTACCGTCCAAGACATCCGTTATGAATTTCACACGTTCTTGCATAACACAGGTCTGTTGCCAAGGCATAATCGGTCCTCCATTTTTTGAGGACCATCATAGCCAACAACTGTTACCTATGTGCTTAGCATAATCTGTAACCTATCTTACCGGTTTGCACCCTATTTAGCCCCCGGTTTTACCGGGGGTCTCTTTGATTATCCCGGCTCTGCGCCGGGGTTTCTTTTCTTACTCTGCCCCTCTGTGCCTTTGTACCTTTATACACTTCTTCGCCCCTGGATTTCATCCTTCCTTATCGATATTATATTTTGGTTAGAATCTGCTGATCCCATCGAATTGTACTCATGGATAAAGTCCTCGCCAACTGTCTGCAGGGCCAAAAATGGGCTTGGGATGCCTTTGTCCAGCGCTACACCCCGGTGATCATGTCCGCTGTCCAGCGGATTCTTCGCGCCCGCGGCCTGGCTGCTGATCTGCAAAGAGCCGAGGACATCTGCCAGGACGTCTTCCTTCGCCTCATCAAGAACGACTTTCGCTTGCTCAGGACCTACGACCCCGATCGGGCTTCGCTTCCAACTTGGCTTACCATCATCGCCCGCAGTTCAGCCATCGATTTCCTTCGCCGCCGACAGCTCCCCACCGTCCCTCTCGACCAGGCCGCTCCCATTGCCTCGCCTGCTCAACCCCCCGAACCATCCTCTGCTGCCGAGCGCCTGCCCACCGGCCTGCTCAGCCCCCGCCAGAAACTCATTCTACATCTGCTCTTTGACCGCCAAATGGACACCCCGGCCATTGCCAGGCTCTTGGGCGTTTCCGCCCAAACCGTCCGCAGTACCAGGCACAAGGCCATTGAACGGCTGCGCAAGCACTTCGCAGCCCCGAATTCTTCGTGGCCAATCGAGGTCGGCTGTGCGATACCTTTCCGGGGAATTCCTCGCTGACCC
>DAOVKO010000173.1 GCA_030631725.1 Actinomycetes bacterium
GGAGCTCGAGCTGGAGATTTGGTAACCCCCCAACGACCAAAGGCATATTCTGGTGAGCACAACTCAAACCATAAAGCCCCAACAAGCCGACCAGCCGCAGTCAACCTCCCCCAGGGACACCGCCAGCTCGCTTGCCGTAACCGTGCTGATGGGTGGTCCCAGCAGTGAAAGGCAGATCAGCCTCAAATCCGGCAAGGCAGTCGCCGCCGCCCTCGAGCAGATGGGCCACGATGTCGTCTGCGCCGATATCGGGCCGGACAACCTGGCCGCTCTGCATCATGAAAAACTCGACGTGGTCTTCCCTGCTCTGCACGGGAAATTCGGCGAGGACGGCACCGTCCAGGCCATCATGGAACGCCGAGCCCTGCGATACTGTGGCTCCGGCCCGGTCGCCAGCCGACTGGCCATGGACAAAATCGATTCCAAATGGCGCTTCCTCCAGGCCGGCATCCCCACGCCCGACGGCGGACTCATAGACCCCCATACCCCCGTCCAGTTGCGCAAGCGCCTGCTGGACAGGCTCGGCACACCGCTGGTGGTCAAACCCATAGACCAAGGCTCAACCCTCGACGTCGTCATAGCCGCCGACGCCAAGCAGCGCGACCAGGCCATCGACCACCTGCTCCAAAAATACGGCCGATGCATGGCTGAACGATTCATACCCGGCCGGGAATTCACCGTTGCCATCCTGGCCGAGAAACCCATGCCCGTTGTCGAGATCGTTACCCCCGGCGGTTTCTTTGACTTCCAGAGTAAATACGAATCCTCCGACACCCAGTATCTGCTGGATATCGACTTGCCCGTCTCGACCTACAAGCAGATGCAGTGGCTAGGCCTGCAGGCCCATCGAGTCCTGGGCTGCCGAGACTTCTCCCGCGTGGACATCCGCCTTGACCCCCAAAACCGGCCTGCAATCCTGGAAGTCAACACCATACCAGGCCTGACCAGCAGAAGCCTTGTGCCCATGGCCGCGGCGAAAGCGGGAATCGAATTCCCTCAACTCTGCGACAAACTCGTCCGCATGGCCTACCATCGCGCCCGCAAACGCTCCAGGGCGGATGTTTCACAAAATTTTGAAGGAGTTTCTATACCTTAGTACTACTACGCCACTTATTTAGCCCACGGTTTCAGGGGTCCCCAATCGCGATATTTCGCGATTGGGGTGCCCACCTGGGGTTTCTTCACTTCTAACGCCCCCAGGCTGCGTCCTGGGGGGCCTCCGAGGTGCAAATAGTTGTTCGGCAAAAAGAAAAAACCAAAGCCCCGACGCACATCTCGCAGATCCAAGCCCGCCGACCCGGCCAAAGCTGCCCGTCAGAAAAAAAAGATGCAGCTGATCCTGGGCCTCGTAGCCGGCAGCCTCGCGGTCTTGGGCCTGGCTGTCGGTCTGGCTTTTCTCCGCAACCGTGCACTTGGCCAAAAGGTCCCGCCCATCACTCATGTTGTCCTTGAAAACCAACCCGAATGGATGGATGACACCACGGCCACCGAAATCTGCCGAACGGTCTCGGAGTTGGCCGCCGAAAATCCCAGCGACCTGAATCTGCCCGCCAAGGCCGCCGCCAGGCTCGCCCAAAACATCTGGGTCAAGCGGGTCTTGCCAGCAGGCGTGGTCAACAACTATGACGGCACGCTCAGCATCCGCTGCGAGTTCCGCAAGCCCATCGCTGCCGTGAGCACCGGCGGCGTCCTCGTCCGCGTGGACGCCCAGGCCCTGGTCCTGCCCGGCAGACTTCTGCCCAGCAGCGTAGCCGTCGACAAATACAAGAGCATTCTCGGGGTAACCTCCGAGCCGCCCGAAGCCGGCCAAGTCTGGGATTCGCCCGACCTGCTCGCTGCAGTCGAGTTGCTCAGGCTTATCCAGGATCGACCTTTCAGCCGGGAAATCACCGCCATCAACGTCAGCAACTACAACGGCCGGCAAGACGTCTCCAAGCCGCATATCGTCATGCTCACCGACCAGCGGACCGTTCTGAACTGGGGCAGAGCCATCGGCGGCGAAGGACGCATCGAAGTTGACTATCATAAGAAGCTCCAGCACCTCGAGGGCCTCTTCATAGAAAATGGCTCTTTGAACAAGCTTCTCTATGTAGACCTCACTGGCCGAGAACCACGCGGAAAACTCCGCAACAACCAACCCCTCGAACCCCAATAACACAATCCCCGCCTGCTCTTATGGCAATGTTGACGCAAGCAGAGTTTTCCAAGATTTCCAAAGAAGCCTTGACTTACCGGCCTCTTTTCGTTATCTTATAGGGCACCGCTCCTTATGTCAGAGCTGTTCTAACACAAATCGGGGCTGTGACGCTTTTGACAATGCTATCCTATGGGGAGTAACACAAATGAGAAGGTATTTCATCTTCGCATGCATTCTGGTTACTGCGGTCGTATCCATTCGTCTTTGTATTAGTCATTTTTTTGCTGCTGCTGATGATAGTCTGACTGACATCCGCCAGGTAGCTGCTGACCCGGAAGCCTATGCTGGTCAGACTCTCACGAATCGTGCCATAATGATGAACTGGAATCGCTTTGCAGGTAAAGATGGCAGGTATCTTACCCTGGAAATGTCCCCTGATTTGAAGAAGCAGGCGGAGAATATCTATCACATACATGGGGAGGGTCGAGAAGTCAGAATCACATATCAATTGTACGAGTGGAATACCCTCGCCAAGATAAGGGCCTGCCAAGAGGTCGAGGAACGAGTTCGCAGACGTTCTCAACGTAGGATGAGTCTTGAGAAAGAACGGAGCCGGCTCGACAAACCTGTGCGTAAACTCGAAGCAATCGAGAAGCTGAGGCTAGAGACAAAGGCGAAGTTACAACGGTTAAGCGAAGAAAAGGAACAATTAGCCAAGGAACTTATGCAGTTTCAAGCAAGCGAAAAGGACAAGTTGGAACGCATAAGCGAAATAGAGGCAAGGCTACAACGGTTAAGCGAAGAAAGGGCACAATTAGCTAAAGAACGTGGGCGGCTTCTCGCAAGCGAAGAAGAGGACAAGCTGCAACAGGCAAATGAAATAAAGGCAAAGTTACAACAGTTAACCGAGGAAAAGAAAGAATTAGCAAAAGAGAAGGACGAGTTGCAACCGGAAATCAAAGTGGAGGCAGAGTTGCAGCGATTAGTCAACGAAGAGGCGCGACTACGACGCCTGGCCACAGACAGAGAAGGACGAGAGCAGTTCAACAGGGATAAAACACGATTAGCCGAAGAACAGGCAAGAAGTTTGGGGCGGGCTGCCTCAGAGGTAATAATCGTGCCGCCACGTACTCCCTATCCGAAAAAGTACTGGGTTTCGAGCCCATCAAGATCCTCGAGGCGGACTATCTCGGCAGGTCCTGGGAAGCGGGGGAAATCGACAGTCAGAGTGGGACAGGGATATTGGGATTGGAATAGGGATCAGTGGCAAAGGGCTGATGCGGAAAGAGAACGATATGCAGCCCAAAAGAAGAGAAAGAACAAATTATTATCCCAAGAGAAAAAACAAAGGCAATCGGCACTCAGGGCAAGGGCACAGGTGGGACGGTTTGCCAAAGAGCAGGTAGAACTACAACGGTTACTCAAAGAAAACGTAGAGTTACAGCGGGCAATCAAAGAAAAGCAAAGGTTGCAACGGGCAACGAAAGAAAAGGAACGATTGCGACAGTTAGCCAGACCGAAAGAAAACCTCCGGGAGTTAGTCAAAGAAGAGGCGAACTTACAGCGGCTAACCAGACAAAAGGAACAGCTGCAGCCTTTAGCTAAGCCCAATGCCCCAAGACTAGCCGCGATTGCGACGGAGCTTGCGAAGATTGAAAAGGCTGAGAAAACTGAGGAGCAGATCGACTTCCCTGTAGGCTCCGATGGTGCCCCTTTGGAGGACATAAACTACAGTGGCGTTCTCTGGCACATACGGATTCCGTAGGGAATGCTAGTGTTCAGAGTCACCATGGAACACACTGCCAGACCGCGCATAATGCGACTAGCCACTCAGGGCCTTATCGGAGATATCGCGTCGATAGTAGGCCCCTTCGAAATTGATCTTGGAAACAGCTTCGTAAGCCCGGGCTTTGGCTTGAGCGATATCATCGCCCAGGGCAGTAACGCCCAGCACCCGCCCGCCGGATGTTACCAATTTCCCATCGACCATAGCCGTGCCGGCGTGGAAGACCACCGTGTCGGCGAGCTTGTCGGCCTGGTCGATCCCCTCTATCACCTTGCCCTTTTCATACGCGCCCGGATAACCCCCCGAGGCCATCACCACGCACACCGCCGGTCGCGGATCCCATTCCAGATCGACTTTATCCAACTCACCTCGACACACAGCCAACAGGGCCGCAAGCAGATCGCTCTTGAGCCGGAGCATCAATGGCTGCGTCTCCGGATCGCCGAAGCGGCAGTTATACTCCAGCAGCTTCGGGCCGGCCGGGGTAATCATAATCCCCGCATAGAGCAGCCCGCGATAAGGCGTGCCCCTGCGGTTCATGGCATCGATGGTGGGTACGAGCATATCGGAGACGACCTGGTCCATGATCTCTTCGCTGACCACAGGGGCTGGGCTGTAGGCTCCCATTCCCCCGGTGTTCGGGCCAGTGTCGGCGTCGCCGATGGCCTTGTGGTCCTGGCTGGATTCGAGCACATAAATGTTCGTGCCGTCCATGAGGGCTAATATGCTGTCCTCCTGGCCTTTGAGCATTTCCTCGATTACGATGGTGCGGCCCGCATCGCCGA
>DAOVKO010000196.1 GCA_030631725.1 Actinomycetes bacterium
AGTGTTGGCTACCAACAGAGACGGACCTTTCCCGCTCCGGGCGTGCTCGACGCAGGCGGCGGTGGCATCACGAACGGCCAAGACATCCTGGCCGTCAACGGTACTGCCGGGCATATCGTAGGCCAGGGCCCGCTTGGCGTGCTCTTCCAGGCGAGAGGAGCGGGCAATGGCTACACTCATGCCGTAGAGATTGTTTTCGACCAGGAAAATGACGGGCAGCACCCATTTGGAGGCCATGTTCATGCACTCGTGGACAATTCCTTCGTTCATGGCTCCGTCGCCGAAAAAGCAGATGACTACTTTATCGTCGCCTCGCATCTTGATGGACAAGCCGGCCCCGGTGGCGATTCCGAGACCCCCGGCGACGACGCCGTTGGCGCCGAGATTTCCGGTGGAGACGTCGGCCAAGTGCAATGAGCCGCCTTTGCCGCGGCAGCAGCCTGTTGCTTTGCCGAGGATTTCAGCCATCAGCTCGTTGAGCTTGCCACCCTTGGCAATACAATGGCCGTGGCCCCGGTGGGTGCTGGCGATGTAGTCGTCCGGACGCAGGGCGGCCATGGTACCCACGGCCACGGCCTCTTCGCCGGCGTAGAGGTGCGAGCCGCCCTGAGCAATGTTCCTGGTCATCAAGTCCATCATCCCGTCCTCGAACTTGCGGATGTGCATCATTTGACGCAGGTAGTGCTCAGCCTGCTCCTTAGAGCAGGCCCGATCACTTTTGGGCGATTTTGCTTGGGCGGTTTTGTCCTTTTTTGAAGATTTGGTCATCCCTTGATGCTCCTCACACACGGATTGGGTCGCTTGTTTACCGCTGGCGGGCTACGTATTCTCCCATTATTCACAAATTGGCCGCTAATTCAAGCCTTGTCCCTGTGTTTATCACTATTTAGTGCTGGTTTTTTGGTATTCGGTAAGGATAAGTTGGCCAAGCTTCTCGCCTGGGGCCACGCCGCAGACCTCGTTAACCACCGTCTCCACACCCTTCTCGGCGATCATCTTCTGTAGGCGGCGGGCAGATTCGTCGGCGGGGTTATCATAGCCCAAGGCCAGGGCAATAGTGTGGATAATACCCTCGGGGATAGTGTCTTGCGATAAGCACAATCGTGCCGGGCCGATCAGTCGGCCACTGGGGCCGCTGAGCTTGCGGATTGGGTCGCTGCCAACTCGCTGGATAGTGTCGCCCAAGGCCTGGCAACGGAATCTCCGCAGGATGTCATAAACGTTTTCAGCCAATCCCACGGACTCCAGGTTGCGTTTCTTGGCCAAAACCTTGCAGACGGCAGACATAGATTCTAGGACCCTCTGCTGGATTTGACTATCCGAGGCCGCCTGCCAGACGTATTCGAGCCCGGCGGTATAGCCCATGTAGGCGCACATGGCGTGCATGGCGTTGTGAACGTAGAGCTTGCGCTCGACGTATCCCTGGAAGTCACCGGCAGGGATTAAGCCTGTAACCGGGGGGACGTTGCCGCGGATAGCGGCGGCATCAATGGGCAGGAAGGGATAGGCCTCGGCAATAACCAGCAAGGGGTCCTTGGCCAACATCTCAGGCGTACGGACGGGAACCATCCGGGCCACGACCGCCTGGACAAAACCCACCGATTCATCCAGATAGTCGCTCGGGGGACAGTTGGGCTGGTCTTGGAGGAGCTCGCGGAGGTATTGGGCAGCCTGCTTGAGGTTTTCGCAGATGACAATGTTGACCGGCGGGGCTTGATTCTCCCGGCGTTTTTGCAGACCGAGGGCCAGAAGCTCACTTATTGAGGGCAGAGCCCGGACACCCGAAGCCGTGCAGATGAACTCGGCTCGCGACAGGGCTTGGACGACGGCTTCGGTCTGGTCGGCTCTGAGGGCACTGATGTTGCTGATGGTCAACGTTTCGTCGCGATCGCCGACCAGTTGGAGCGGATAGCTGGCGCGTTTGTTGAGAGCGTCAACCAGATCGGCGTCTACGTCAACAAAGACAACTTCGTAGCCGCTCTCGCTAAGAAGTTGCCCGAGAAAACCGCGTCCGATACCGCCAGCGCCGAATTGCACAGCCAGTTTCATGCTCTTGCCTCGTAATTGTTTTTCTGATATACGCTTGGTGTCCAAGCTTGGCTCGACGGGCCTTATCTTGGCAAATTTTGGGCCCAAAGTATATCACAAAAACCCAGGCGCTGTGCTTTGGCCCGGAGCTACCAGGCTTAAGGCTTGAATGGCGGCGGTTCTGGGCCTATGATTCAGGGGGCAAGAAAGCTCGGAAGAAGATTGCTAGCTATCTATGGAAACTTGGGTTAGATATGGTAAGGGCCGTTTAGACTTCAGTGTGCCCGATGGCGCGAGAGTTATTCAATGCCCGGCGATGGAGCCTTTGGCGGACCCTGTGGGGCAGATCAACGAGGCCTTGGAGCGTCCGATCGGCTCGGAACCGCTGGCCACGCTGGCCGGCAAGCTGAGTCCGGGGGCCAAGGTGGTGGTGGTCATATCGGATATCACCCGCCCAGTGCCTAACCAGGCGCTTCTTGAGCCGCTACTGGGGAAGTTGGAGGCCTGTGGCCTCGAGCGGGGGCAAATTACTATCCTGATTGCGGCGGGGATGCATCGGCCGAGCACAGCCAAGGAGAAAATCGAGCTGGTCGGTGAACGGCTGGCTCTATGCTATCGCATTGTGGACCACCGGGCGGACAAGCCCCAATCACTGGTGGCTCTGGATGCCTGGACACCGCATGGGCAACAGGTGTGGATCAATCGCCAGTATTATCAGGCGGACTTTAAGATCGTTACCGGCTTTATTGAGCCGCACATGATGGCCGGTTACTCCGGTGGACGCAAGGCCATCTGCCCCGGCCTGGTCAATCTGGATACAATTCAGCAGTTTCATGGGCCCCAAGTGTTGGCCAATCCCAAGACCAGAGCGGGGGTTCTGGACGGCAACCCGTGTCATCAGGAAGCTTTGGCCGTGGCCCGGGCGGCGGGTGTAGATTTTCTGCTCAATGTAATCGTGAATCCCGATAAGCAAATCCTGGCGGTTGTTGCGGGTGAGATGGAACGTGCTCATGCCCAAGGTGTAGAATGGCTCGAGCAGCAGTGCACAATATCTGACGTAGGTCTCTATGATATCGTGGTAACCTGCGGTGGGGGTTACCCACTGGATGCCACTTTTTACCAGGCCGTCAAGGGCATGATCTTTGCCGAGCCGCTGATCAAGCCCGCCGGCACGATGGTGATTGCCAGCTCGTGCAGCGAAGGAATCGGTTCGGAAGATTATCAACAGATTCTCTTCCAATACAGCCACAGTTGGAAAGACTTTATGAGAGATATTCTCTCCAGACAGCAGGTCCAGCGCGATCAATGGGAACTGCAGGTGCAGTGCGGGGTACTGAAGAAG
Source organism: Actinomycetes bacterium (assembly GCA_030631725.1). Classification (GTDB taxonomy): domain Bacteria; phylum Planctomycetota; class Phycisphaerae; order JAACET01; family JAACET01; genus JAACET01. The sequence goes on from DAOVKO010000196.1 coordinate 3,371, forward strand.
ATCGGAAAGGCTAATCTGCTATTTGTCACTGACGGCATCGAGGCGCAAACGTTGGCCAAATGCAACGTAATGCCGGCAACACAGCTGGTGCCCGAGGCAGCGAGCGAGCCGGCTGTGCTGATGCAGGCAGTTCTGAACAAGCTGGCTGGACGCTACCCACAGGCAAGCTGGGCGGTTATACCTGACGGACCTTACATTCTGGTCAAAAGTCCAACCAATTCTAAATAAAGCACTTAGAGCAAAGCGCCGGTTTGAAAAGTCTTTCAGGCCGGGCGAATCACTCCCCCAAGGCATCGGCGATGCCGAGGCATCTTCCCAAGCCAACTCAAGAATTGTCGGCTTAGCATAAGGTGGTTTTAGAAAAGAGAGCTGCCAGTGGCTCGTCGAGAAGCAGTGGCTTTGGCTTGGAAGTCTCTGAAGGATTAAGAAAAAACTTATTTGTCATCGGGGCCGGCTTTGCTGGGGGGCAAGAGCAGTCGGCCAGGCGATTTTATCCACAAAAACACCGCAAGTTGTGGACAAGCAGTGCAGAAAAAAAATGTTTGACGCGTAACTCCCACTTATATCAATGGTAGCGCCTCTGTGGAAAAAAAGTTGGAGTTTTCTGCTTGCCTGAGGATATCCACTTGGTATTATCGAGGCCGAACTTGCTTTCAAGAGGCCCATCGGGCAGAAGCGGAGGGA
>DAOVKO010000169.1 GCA_030631725.1 Actinomycetes bacterium
ACTGCGGGGCGATCACCGCAGCAATCTGTGCGACCACCGGTCAAGAGCCGGACGTGGTCCTGGGAAAGCCTTGCAAATACATGGGGCAAGCGGCAATCAGACGCAGCGGCTTTGCGGCGGAGCAGGTTATGATGGTGGGCGATCGAGCTGAGACGGACGTGCTGCTGGCTAAGGAGAACGGGATGTGCAGCGCGCTGGTGCTGACGGGGGCAACGCAGGGCCAGCAAGCGAAAGCGTCGGGAGCGGACCTGATCGTGGATGATCTGGGGCAACTGGCCCAACTTCTCTTAGATAATAACAGTAGAGGTTAAGAGTCGGCGGGTAGGGCCTCGAGGGTGGCGGCAACGTATTGCATGGCGTTGAAGGAGACGACTACCGGGTCGATCAGGTACATGTTCTGCAGAGCCAGAGAGATATTGGAGGGCATATCGAGGCGCTGGTCAGTTTCTTCAAGGGTGGTCTGGTATTGCTCTACGGTCAGGGCAAACTTGCTGTGGTCGGAGTACATAAGAGCTAACCTGTAGTGCAGCTCTACAGATTCCGGATCAATCTGAACAGTGCGGTCGAGGAGCTGGGAAGCCTGGTCGATTTTTTTATCCCGGCGAAGAGCCAGAGCCAGCTTAATCTGGGCCTTGAGATAGGCGGGGTTGATGGCCAAGGCCTGGCGGAATTGGTCGATGGCCTGGTCAAGGCGAGCGCGGGCCTCCAAGAGTAAGCCATAGCGATAGTGCAAATCGGCACAATTGGGATGAGCCCCAAGGTGGCTGGCGTGGGCGGTGATCTGCTGATCGAGCAGGAAGTTGTCGTCCTGGTCACGATGGGCTCCGGGGGTGAATTCAGAGTGGGAGGAGAAATTCTTCTGGCGGCTGTGCATGGCGTATTTGAGGTGGAGGCGAGCCATCTCGGCGAACAAGAGGGTGGTATTGGGTTCTATAGAGGCAGCCATATCGAAGCTGGACTGAGCTTCCTGGGGGTCGGGCAAACGAGATTGAGCGACGCCGAGGCCTACATAGGCGACAAGGAGATTGTCATTTATCTCGACGGCCCGTGCGAAACAGCCGGCGGCGTCGATGAAACGGTTCATGCGGAGATGATGGGCCCCGAGGCGGACGACGGCCTCGAGGAAGTTGGGGTGTATCTGCAATGCCTGCTGGAAGTGGTCGATGGCCATTTGGTCCTGACCGGTCTGGGCGTATAAGCCGGCAAGGCGCAAGTGCAGGCCGACACAGGCGGGCTGATTGGCGATTTCGGCGGCGACGTGCTCGATGGCGTCGGTATAGAGTCCAGCTTTGACCAAGGCGTCGGCCAAGTCGTCACTGGCCTGCCAGTTGTCGGGCTCGATGAGCAAGGCCCGCTGAAACATGTCTACAGCCAAGGATGGCTGGTCAGTGCGGAGGTAGAGGCTTCCAAGACAAACGAGGATAAAGACTGAGCCGGGATGGTCGGCGCGCAGGATTTCGTAGTGCTCAATGGCCCTGTCGAACTGACTGAGGCGGAGGAAGATGGCGGCCAGTCGATATCGTGCGGCCGAATATGCCTGGTCAAGCTCCAAGACCTTCTGATAGTGGTTGATGGCGGCATTGACGTCGCCGGCACGTTCGTGGAAAAAGGCCAGGGCAAAGCAGAGCCGCGGGTCCGGGCCAAGGGTTTTTAGAGTGTTGTGGAGTTGCTCGATGGCCCGGTCGTCGTCGCCGAGTCGCAGATAGGCCAGAACCAGGGCCAAGTGTGCCTGGCGGGAATCGCCGGCAAGGCGCAAGGCAGCGGCAAATTGCTCGGCGGCCAGTTGAAAAGACATTTGCTGCATATGCAACATGCCGAGCTGAAGGTGGTGGTCGGGACATTCGGGGTGGCGACGTACTTCTTGTTCCAACTGAGTAATGTCGTCGGAGGCAGCGAGGGGTGGCAGATCGTCGGCGAAAAAGTCGGCAAAATCGGTGATAAGCTCGCGGCCTAACATTTGAAGTACGTAACTCATGGCGGTCCTTACAAAAGCCGCAGATACAGCCAACGACTACTCCGTGCGGGAAGCGGCAAGAAGGTTGTTTCAGTTGTGTGCATCTCTAATAAGCTCCCTTGGCGGAGACAACCGCAGGGATGGTCTGGAGAAGTATGGACAGGTCGAGCAGGAAACAGCGGTGCTCGATATAGTATAGATCGAGGAGAATCCATTCGGGATAAGGGATGCTGGATCGGCCGCAGATCTGCCAAAGGCAGGTCATTCCGGGGATGACCAGGAGTCGGCATCGCTCGGGCGGTGAATAGTGAACGGCCTCAGAGGGAATTGGCGGTCGCGGGCCGACTAGGGACATTTGGCCAGCGAAGACGTTGAAGAGTTGAGGTAGCTCGTCAATGCTGGAGCGGCGTAGAAAACGTCCGAGGGTGGTGACTCGGGGGTCGTCGGAGATTTTGAAGACGGGGCCTTCAGTCTGGTCGAGCTGCTGGACAAGGCCTCGCTCGTCGTGAGCGTAGGCGTGCATGGAGCGAAACTTCAACATGCGGAAAGGCTGGGCGTGTAATCCCAGACGCCATTGGGAAAAAAAGACCGGGCCGGGACTGGTGAGCTTGATGGCTATGGCGGTGATGAGCATCAAGGGCGAAAGGATGATAATAAGTATGGCTGAGACAATGATGTCCAGCAGGCGTTTAGCGGCGATGTATAAAGGTAGATGAGGCAGATTGGCCCTGGTGGCAATACGGTGCCATTGAACGGGACGGCGTGCGGCCCATGCCGGATCTATCGGGGCGGTGAAGCCTGACGCAAGGCGCATAGGTAGGCGTCCTCCATTTGTTGGGCGATGCGGTCCCAGGAAAACAAGCGAGTAACGTGACGTCGAGCGGCCCGGGCGAGCTGGGCAGCGGGGACGGGATTGCTGAGCAGTTGGGCCAGGGCGTGCTGGAGGGCCTGGGGCGAACCAAGCTGAAAATAGTAAGCGAACTTGCCCAGGGTCTGGCGATTGGCGGGGATGTCGGCGGCGATAACGGGGCAGGCGTGGGAGGCGGCCTCGAGCAGCACAAGAGGCATGCCCTCCAGATGAGATGGCAGTACGCAAACGGCGGCCTGGGAGTAAAGAGAGGCCAGGGAGGAAGGGTCAACGACGCCGAGAAAATGAGTAGCCGGTCCGGCAAGGCGGCGGAGTCGGCGAACGTAAGAGTCTGAAAAACTGGAATCGCCGGCCAAAAGCAAATGGGTGTGGGCAAAAGCGGGCTGAGCGATGAGGTTTTGAAAGGCTTGGATGAGCACGTGAACATCCTTTTCTGGTACCAATCGGCCGGCAAAGAGTATGAACCTTTGGGCCGATATTCCGAAGCGGTCCGATAAGCTAAGCGGCGCTGCCTTTTGTACGGCAATTCCGTTGGGGATATAGACCGCCTTTACAGCGTAAGTATCGGCTAGAAAGTCGACCATCGATAGCGAGACGGTGGTGAGCAGATTGGCGGATTTGACGGCCAAGCCCAAGGCGTGGCGCAAACACAAGCGTGCCGGGGCGGACCACTTGGCGCGGAGCCAATCGGCGGCGTGAATGGTAACGATGGTGGGCCGCTGCGTCAGGCGAGCCAGGGGGGTAAGAACGGCTGGGCCGACGGAATGCAAATGGATAAGATCGACGTCGCTGCCGAAAAGATCGAGCAGGGAAAAGGCAGTGTGAGAGAGGGCGTCAAGGTGCTTGGTGGGAATTGAAGCGAGAAGGCGCAAATCGATGCCGCGGTAAGAGGCAGGAGTGTTGGGCGGGGTGTAATTGCGGCGGCAGTAGGCGATAACCTTGTGGCCGCGATCGACCAGAGCGGCGGAGAGGTGCTCTACGCAAGTCTCGACGCCGCCGAAAGTGGCGGGGATGCCCTTTTGTCCGATCATGGCGATCTTCACTGGTGGCGCTCCTGAGCTCGGCGGTAAATCTCGATGAGGGTGCGGTAAAAGGTTTCGGGGCAGTGAAATTGCATGACTCGGTCTCTGGCGGCGCGGCCAAGGCAGGCGCTTCGCTGGGGATTAGTGAAGGCGTGGCTCATGGCTTGGGCGAGGTCTTGGGGTTGGCCGGGGGTTATGAGCCAGCCATCGCGGCCATCGGTGATGAGTTCGCCGGTGCCGCCGAGGTCGCTGGCAATGACGGGGCAGGACTGAGCAGCAGATTCGAGGATGACGTTGGGGCAGTTTTCCGGCAGTAGCGAAGGCATGATGGCGGCGGTGGCGTTGCGGAAGAGCTGGGCCAGGTTCTGTTCGTTCTGGAAGTCCAAGAGGCGGACATTGGAAAGTTGATGACGCTGAATAAAGGCGGACATTTGCTGGCGGGCTGGGCCTCGGCCGGCGATTAGAAGGGGGATCCGGGGCTGGAAGCGAGCGGCTTCGAGGAGGATGAACAGCCCCTTGTCCGAGGTCAGCCGAGAAGCACAGAAAAGATAGCGGTCGGGGAGGTCCAGAGTGGAGGGAGCAGTGGCAGGGTGAGCATGGGCGGCGACGAAATTGGGCAGAGTCAGGACTCTGGAGGCGCTAAAACCGCGGGAAACGATTTGACGACGGAGGAATCGGCTGGGGCAGATGTAGAAATCCACGCAGCGACGATAAGAGCCGAGCAGGTCCTGGGCGAGGGCTTCGAGGGCCAAGACGATCGAGCGGGGCAAGGAATGCTGGGAGCAACGGTGCAGAAGCACTGGCCAAATGCGGTGGCGCAGGCAAAGGTTGCAGAAGCGTTGGCGGCGGAACATGTAGATGGCTGGGCAGATGAGCTTGCCGTCTCTAAGGTGGAGGACGGTGGGGATATTGTGGCGGGCTAATACGGGCAAGATAGAGGGGGAAAGGTGATGGTAGATAT
>DAOVKO010000097.1 GCA_030631725.1 Actinomycetes bacterium
GCACGAATGACGCTGTCAAAAACAGTCAGCAAATTCAACAGGCCAGCTATTCCGGTATAAAGTACAGCCATGTAGTAAGACCAATCGCGAATAAGCGGGGTGGTAGCCTCTGAGCTGCTGGACCAGAGATGAGCGACGATGGTATTCAGGCCGGCAAAAATCTGGGCCAAAAACCAATACATGCTCTGAGCAGGGTCGACGATGCGCAGGGTGCCTATATACAGGCCGATGAAAAAGGTCAGCTCAATAGCAATGAACAGCAGGAGAGCCCTTTTGCGCAGGCCGAGATAGAAGTGGCCGGCCCCGGGCACCAGCCAGGCCAACACGGCAACCAGGGGGAATTCCCGACCTTTGAGCTTACAGGTATCAGAAGATTCGGGCATTTTACGAGCAGTCTGGGCAACAGCGATAGCTAGGAGACAGCAGGCCGCATGCAGAGCTTAGGGGCAGGGGGCTAAGCGGTCAAGGGCAAAAGTCAATCCCTGGTAACGCGAATAACCTCGGCCAAAGTAGTGATGCCGGCGCAGGCCTTGGCTATACCTTCCTGACGAAGTGTGGTCATTCCTTCGTCCACGGCCAAGCGCTGCATGTCCTCGGTGGGGGCCGTGCCCATGACCAATTGACTCAGAGTGGGACTGACCATGGCGATTTCGAACAGACCGCTACGATCGAAGAAGCCACCGCCGCGGCAATGAGAACAGCCCTGCCCGCGAGCCAACTCGATGGGCTTATCGGTTTCGGGCAGTTGGCAATAGGCCATCTCCTCTTTCGAAGCCTGGTAAGTCTGCTTGCAATGAGGGCAAATGCAGCGGACCAGCCGCTGAGCCAGACAAGCCATTACGCCGCTGGCAACGAGGTAAGGCTCGGCGCCCATGTCCAGCAGACGAGTGAGGGCGCCGCAGGCAGAGTTGGTGTGCAGGGTGGCAAAAACCAGATGGCCGGTGAGCGAGGCCTCCAGGGCGAGGTGGGCGGTTTCTTGATCGCGTATTTCGCCGACCATGATGACGTCGGGATCGTGTCGGAGGATACTGCGCAGGGCGGAGGCGAAGGTAATTTTAGCTTCGGAGCTTATCTGGATCTGATTTACGCCCTCGATGCTGTACTCCACGGGATTTTCTATAGTGATGATGTGCTTGGTAACGTCGTTGATGAGGCTGATGGCTGCGTAGAGAGTGGTTGTTTTGCCGGAGCCTGTGGGTCCGGTGATAAGAATGATACCGTGGGGCTGGTGGATAAGCCCGGTCATGACTTTGCGGCAGGATTGGCTCATACCCAGGGATTTGAGCCCCTGGCGGGAGCGGTCCAGACCGAGCAGTCGCAGAGTAACCCTCTCCCCGAGAATTGTGGGAATGACGGCAACGCGGACGTCAAAGGGAGCATCTGCTACGGTATGTCGAAATCGGCCGTCCTGGGGGGCGCGTTTTTCAGCAATGTTGAGATGAGCCATGACCTTGATTCGGCTGACCAGCGAGGCCGCGGATGAGGCAGGCAGGGCATGGACTTGCTCGAGGACGCCGTCGATGCGCATCCTGATACGAATACCTGCTGGGGTGGGCTCGATGTGAAGGTCGCTGGAGCGTCGCTGGGCAGCCTCGTCGAGCAGGGCGTTGACGGTTTCCAGGGCGGTGGCGTCGGAGGCGATCTGATTTTCCTGGGCGGCCGCAGTTGAGGCGAAGCCATAGATAGGCTCAGTGGCCAATTCGGCCTCGACCGGTTCGCTATCATCGATGAAATGGAGTTCGAATCCCCCGACATCGACGACATCGCCGCCATTAAGCAAATGGGTGCCAACGGTCTGGCCGTTGACCAGGGTACCATTGACAGAGCCCAGGTCGGCAACGGTCCATTGGCCGCCGTCGTCGCAGGTCAGCTCGGCGTGGACGCGGCTGACGCGCTCGGATTCGAGGACCAGCCAACATCCCTGAGCCCGGCCGATGCGAAGGCGTTTGCCGGCCAGGACCACGTTATGGGCCTGGTCCTGAAGGTCTCGATACCACAGGTGAGGCATAGGAAGCTCCTGAGAAATTGGGCCTGCAGAATTCTACCACAGCCCGGGCCGAAGGTAAAGGGGCCAAGCGGAGCGGCGACTGGAGGGTGTTCTTGCCAAACTAGTGCAAAATGAGGCAGGGCAATTGACACTGGCCCAGTCAGGCGATAGCATCAGGATAACGAGTCAAGCATATTTGATCAAAGGGAAAGGGAAGCCCTGGATATGTCTGAGCCGCAGTTCGTTCATCTGCACACGCACACATCGTATTCTCTGCTGGACGGGGCCAATCGCATCGGGGATTTGTTGGCGCGTTGCAAGCAGCTGGGCATGGAGGCGCTGGCTATCACCGATCACGGCAATTTGTTCGGGGCGGTGGAGTTTTACAGCAAGGCTCTGGAGGCGGGTATCAAGCCGATCATCGGGTGCGAGTGCTACCTGGCCTGGGGGAGCCGTTTTGGTCGGGAGATGCGTAACCGGCCGGGGTCCTACAACCACCTTATTCTTCTGGCCCGAAACAACCAAGGGTACCAGAACCTTTTGAAGTTGGCCAGCCGGGCCTATACCGAAGGTTTCTACTACAGTCCACGGATCGATAGGGAACTGCTGGCGGAGTATTCGCAGGGGCTGATCGGTCTGTCGGGACATATGAACACGGAGCTGAGCGATCAGGTCGCCGGGGGAAATATCGAGCAGGCGGTTGCCACGGCGAGGTGGTATGTGCAGACGCTGGGGGAGGATAATTTTTACATAGAACTGCAGAATCACGGCCAGGCGGAGCAATTGGATTTGGTAGAGAAGCTGCTGGAGGTCTCGAAGCTCAGCGGTGTGCCGGTTGTGGCGACGAACGACGTGCACTATCTAAGGCCCGGCGACGCCCGGACGCAAGACATTCTGGTGTGCATCAATACGGGCAGAACAGTGGACGACGAGAATCGGATGCGACAAGAAACCGATCAGCTGTACCTGAAGAGCCCGGCAGAGATGGCAGAAGTTTTTAGGGATCGTCCGGAGGCTCTGGCCAATACGGTGCGGATTGCCCAGCGGTGCGAAGTGGAGTTGGATTTTTCGAGTCGGCACGCACCACGATACAAAGCGCCGGAGGGAAAAGCACCGGCTGAGTTTCTGGAGGAATTGGCCCATGAAGGGCTGGCCAAACGTTACCAGGAAATTACGGACGTCCACAAGGAGCGGCTGGATTACGAACTGAAAGTGATCGAGGAGAAGGGATTTTCGAGCTACTTCCTGGTGGTCTGGGACTTCGTTCACTACGCCAAGACGCGGGGGATCCCCTGCAGCGCGAGGGGTTCGGCCTGCGCCACACTGCTGGGTTACTGCCTGGAACTAAGCGACGTGGACCCCTTGGCCTATGGGCTGTTGTTCGAGCGATTCATGGACCCGGAGCGCAACGAAGCGCCGGATATCGACATGGATATCTGCCAAAGGCGACGGGGTGAAGTAATCGACTATGTGCGCAACAAATACGGTCACGTAGCCCAGATTATTACGTTCGGGACGCTCAAGGCCAAGCAGGCCATTCGCGATGTTTGCCGGGCCATGGCCGTCCCGCTGTCCACAGCAGACAAGATCGCCAAGATGGTGCCCAATGTGTTGAACATTCGGCTGGCCGAGGCCCTGGAGGCTGAGCCGGAGCTTAAGAAGCTCTACGAAAACGACCCGACCATTCGGGAAGTCATTGACATAGCCCAAGGGCTGGAAGGGATGCCGCGTCATGCGTCGGTGCATGCGGCCGGGGTGGTAGTGGCCGACGAGCCGCTGGACAATTTCCTGCCGTTGTATAAGCAGGCCAATTCGGATGATTTGATGACCCAGTTCGACGGTCCAACGGTAGATAAAATCGGGCTGTTGAAGATCGACTTTCTGGGCCTGCGGACCCTGAGCACGCTGGAGCGGGCCCGGAAGCTGGTGCGGAAAAATCACGGGATAGACATCGATCCGGAAACACTGGTTCCGGACGACGCGGAAGTTCTCAAACTGTTTGCGAAGGGTCAAACCAAGGGGGTATTCCAGTTTGAATCGCCGGGGATGCGCGATCTTTTGATGAAGCTGCGCCCGGATCGCATACAGGATTTGATTGCGGCGAACGCCCTATATCGTCCGGGGCCGATGGTGATGATCGATGACTTCAGCGAGCGCAAACACAGCAGCGACTGGCCGAAAGTCCATCCCATCGTAGACGAGATATTGGCTGAGACATATGGGATAATGGCCTACCAGGAACAGGTGATGCAGATAGTGCATCGGCTGGGGGGCATATCTCTGGGCAGAGCGTTGAGCCTGGTCAAGGCCATCAGCAAAAAGAAAAACTCCATTATCCGCAAGGAACGTGAGCCGTTTATGGCCGGGGCGCTGGCCAGTGGCCTGGACAAAGGTAAGGCCGAGCAAATCTTCGAGTTGATTCTGCGTTTCGGGGGATACGGGTTCAACAAGGCCCACTCGACCCGCTACGCGGTGGTGGCTTATCAGACAGCGTATTTCAAACGACACTATCCGCTGGAGTTCATGTCGGCGTTGCTGACCTTCGAAATGGGCAATACGGATAAGATAGTTGGATACATCGAGGAATGTCGGCAGATGGGCATCGAGGTCCTTCCGCCGGATATCAACGAGTCGGAAGTAGATTTTACCACGAGCTCAGGGACGATTCGGTTCGGTCTGGCAGCGGTAAAGGGGGTAGGTGAAAAAGCGGTAGAAGAGATTATCGCTGCCCGGGATCGAACAGGGGGCTTTCGGTCGCTGTTCCATTTCTGCGAGAGCGTGGACCTGCGGGTGGTCAACCGAGCAGTAATTGAGGCCCTGATCAAATGCGGGGCGTTCGATTCTACGGGGGCCTTGCGGGCGCCGCTGATGAAGGTGCTGGGCCAAACTATCGAGCAGGGGGCCAGTGCGGCGGAGGACCGGCGTAGAGGGCAGGGGAATCTTTTTGGCGGCTCAGAGGGGGAAGATCCGGAGGATGATTACGCCAATTTGCCGGACGTGAGCTGGAGCGAATCGGAAATGCTGGCCTACGAGAAGGCTACGCTGGGTTTTTATGTAACGAGCCATCCGCTGGTAGCCTATAGTGAACAGTTGCGGGGCCTGAGCACAGCCGGTTCGCAGACGCTGAAGGGACTTGCCGACGGAGCGGAGGTCATCGTGGGGGGGATGCTCTCGCGGGTGCATTACCGAGTAACGCACAACGCCCGACAAAGCGGGGCAAAGATGGCGCTTCTGACTATCGAAGACCTGGATGGGCCGATGGACGCGGTGATCTTTCCGGACGAACTGGCCAAGCATACCGAATTGATTCACGCCGAGCGGATGGTTTTCGTGCTGGGGCAGGTTTCTCTGCGGCGGGAGGTGCCTTCAGTGCGAGTGATGGAGGTCTACCCGATAGAACGAGGTATGGAATTACTGGCCCGCTCGGTGGTGGTTCATTTGGCCAACAAACCCCAGGGGGAGGAACTGCTGCCGGCGGTACAGAAAATCGTGCAGGAATATCCGGGGCAGTGCCCGCTGTATTTCGTTGTGGATACGGGCCAAGGCTATACGGTGGCTATCCAGGCATCAGAGCAGATGCAGGTACAACCAAGTGCGGCTTTTTGCGAGCGGATGCGGGCCTTGCTGGGAAGCGGACAGGTCCAGATCATTGGCCCCAACGGCCCGGTGGGAAAAGCCGTCCAGGACAACGGTTCAGAAACACTGGAGGAGGCTGAAGAAGTCTTGGCCCAAAACGAGGGGTAAACGACCGAGGGGGCGGTAAATCAGGGGGACGCAGGGCGGCAACGGGGGTCAGGCAAATCAGCGTTTGGCGCCACTGCCAAGCCAGCGGCTGAGGAGTCCGGCCTTGCGTTCGGATTTTAACTTGGTGGAGTCGAAATCACCTCGATATATCCGGCCGGCTATCTTGGCAATGGCCTTGCGGACAGGCGAATCGGGCGAATCGCTCAGCAGAGGCCTGCCAAAGTCCAGGGCAGCCTGGACGGTCTGGTAATCATTGGGGATAACAGCAAACACGCCGGTATTCAGGTGTTGCGCCACATCCTGGGGCGAAATGGGGCTATTGCGGGTGAATCTGTTGACCACAGGGTGGATTTTCTCAGGGGGCATTCCATATTGGACGAGGCCCTTGTAAAGCCGTTGAGCGTTGCGAATGCTGGGCACCGACAACTGCAGGACCAGCAGGACAGAGTTGGCCATCTCCAAAGCGGTAATTCCAATCCGGTCAAAACGGCGGGGGGTGTCAACAACTACAGCATCATGGCCGCGGGTCAGGATCTTAAGTATCTGAGCAATGCGTTCAGGATCGACGTGGGCCACTTGCTCGATCCGTTGGGGTCGAGCCAAAACGGCCACCTTAGAAGGCAAAACTGTCATGGCCTGCTCGGTAATCTGAGCATCAATCTCGTTTGGTGTGTTGGTCAGGTCGGCAATAGTATGCGTCGGGTGTAAATCAAAATAGGTGGCTACTGAGCCAAACTCCAATTGTAAATCGACCAGGGCACAGGGCTCGGCGGCCAACTGAGCGAGCTCAATGGCCAAGTTGGCGCAAATGGTGGTTACTCCACAGCCGCCGGAAGAGCCGAGCACGCAAATGAGCCTTTCGGTCTTTGCCTGGCCGGAGGCTGCGCGAGTCAAGGGCTTCAGCGCCCGGGTGAGGTCGTCCAGGTCAACGGGCTTGGTAATGAACTGGCGACAGCCGGCGCGCATGGCCGAAAGAATCAGGTCCGGCTCGGCATTGTCGGACAGGGCAATAATGGCCAAAGAAGGAAACCGGGCACAAACATCCTCCATAATGGCCAGGACGGAGGCGGGCTTGGGATCCAGGTCCAGGACCAGGAGGGTTACAGGCAGTCGGCCGAGACAGTCAATAAGGCCTTGGTGGTCGTGGACCTCGGTAAGGATGTGAATAGCTGGATGGCGGACCAGGCTGGTTCGCAGGGCCGAGCCGTAATCAGCATTGGTGTTCTCCGAATAGATGCATGTCTTGATGTCCTCATTCATTTTGCAGAATCCTTCCAGCCGTGGGGCAAGGGCGGGTGTTCCCGGAGATAAACAGGACATTTCCCGAGCCCGTACTGATTATCGGCTCAGCAGAGGGACAGAATAAGCTGAGAGAGGAGAGATTATTGCAGGTGAGGAAGAATTTTTGGGCCGCGGGGCAGGTTGCTCACGTGGCAAGACCGATAATCTAGGCCGACAGAATGAGCATCCAGGCCGGCGGACGAGAAGTATGCATCGACTACGGCGACAAAGCTGGCGTGCGGTTTAGGGAATACAAATAGCAGAGGCTGCGTTTCGCCGGATATGTCCCTACTATTGGTTTAGCTCCGGGGGAGTTTGGTTAATAGCCAGAATGTCGACGGCAGCGCGGAATCTCTCATTTCCTGCGCCACGTCTCCAGCTGCACTTGACAATATCTCCTTGCTTCAGCCGGTAGTTCTGGAGTTGGTCTTCTGAAACATAAATATCGTCAGGGGATATGTGCCAGCTGTACTCGGTAGTGTCCTGGCCACGGCCGTGGTATTTGTGTGGACGTTGATCTTTGCCAATCCGGATAAAGGCGAAACAACCATCTGGGCTAATGTCGAGAGGGCCAGTTGAAACCGGTGAGGCCATGTATCGCGTCTTGTCCTCATACTTGGGCTCATCAGCCCCGACCATCTCGTAGCTCGATGGAAGCTCCCC
>DAOVKO010000095.1 GCA_030631725.1 Actinomycetes bacterium
TGGCCTGCGACCTCGGCTGGGGAATGCTCCAAGCGGGAATCGAACTTCACCGCGATCCGACGCTGCAACGGCCCGACGGTCTCGTTGCGCAACACACGTCCGATAGTGGTGAAGGAAGCCATACCAAAGGCCCCCTCTTCAATAAGCGGGTAACTGCTGCGGAGCCAAATCTGATCGCCCTGGTCCGGGTACGTCCCCGGCGGGGCAAGGAAACTAATCCCTCCGCTGCAGAGGTCGACCATCCGCCCCTGCTCGATATCGAGGCTTCCGTCGGAGCTGTACCAAACGGGCCAGAAATACCTGAGCCTTTGCTCGGAGCGACGCTCCTGGCGCGGTGAATTCGGAGGCTCGAGAACCTGCTGCCTAGCTGTGCGGTTTCTCAAAAACATGCTCTGCTATCTCCCAAGGCTATCTATTGACCGGCGACAACGGTGGTTCCGCCGTAGATATCGGCCCAACTAAAGCCCCTCTTTAACTAGCGTCCCCCGAAAAAAGCGCAGCAGCAGAGTAAGAATATGACCAGGTCCCCTTCACGAAGTGCCTGGCGATTACCGATACAAGAGCAGCGACCTCGCGAGCTGACGAGCTGGCTGGATGTACAAGGCCCTCAGATAGCTGCCGCCCTAAGTACTGCCCTGTCAATGGGTTATGGGTCAGGCGGCCTGTAGCGACCGTACAGCCTCGCCTGGTCCGCCTATAATGAGATGTAGGCTACGGCTGTTTCGAGGAGCACACATATGGCAGCGGGCCTAAACCAAGCGACATCTTCGGTTATGCTGGCCGCGGCGATTGCCGTAACCACGCAGACCAAGGCGGACGCCCTGCTGGTATATGCCGATCTGTGCCAAACAGACAGTGAACTCAAAGCTGGGCCGGGAGAGTCCTATAAAACCATCCTTGTGACCCAGAAAAAGGACCCCAATATTCAACCTCGCGGCCGCGGACGCTACCTCGTCCGCCTCCCGGATGTCAACCTCACCCGGATGGGCCTGGTGAAGATGGCCACAGTCGTAAGCTTTTCCCAAGGCGTTCTTTTAGCTGACGAGCGTTTTGTATTTGTAACGGGTGTTGCGGGCGCCCAGCTGGACACGATCGTAGTAATGACCGTCGGTAGGGAGTTTGAATTGCTGCAAACCGTTGGCCAGCCAGTACTTACGGAACACGTCCGCCGCGCGGTTTTTCAGCGGGTTCTGAATCTGGCAACCAGTTTAGCCGCGGAGGGCAGGGAAGGCAAAGCCATCGGCGGACTGTTTGTGATCGGTGATACAACCGAGGTGCTCAAGGCTTCGCAGCAGATGATCCTGAACCCTTTCCACGGGTACGCCGAGAAGCAGCGTCAGATTCTCAATTCAGATATGGCCGAGACAATCAAGGAATATAGTGCTCTGGACGGGGCCTTCGTAATCAGGGGGAATGGCGTGGTCGTCTCGGCTGGTACGTACCTGCGGCCAGGGGTGGCTGGGGAAGACTTGCCGCAGGGCCTGGGCGCACGGCATGCAGCGGCAGCTGGCATAACGGCCTCGACAAAATCGATTGCCATCACGGTCAGTCAATCCACCGGGGCGGTGCGGATATGGCGTGGCGGTAAATTGATTACCGAGATCGAGCGAGCCCAGCGCCAGCCTGGTTCGAGCCTCCCGGGACCCAAAACAGAGATGTAGGAGAAGGGGTTAGCTCGCGCAGAGCTTGGCAACCAACTCGTCAAACTCGTCCAGCGAACCAAAGTTAATTATAATCTCGCCCTTTTCGCCGGAGCCCCGGGACCGGATGCGGACTCTCCGGCCGAGGCGGCGGGAGAGTCTGTCCTCGAGCTCGCGCAGATTGGCTTGCTTAGCCAAATCCTCGACGCGGGCTGGGATTGGGGAGGAGGTCTGTCGGGCCTGGCGAACGAGGTCCTCCGTGCGGCGGACGGAGAGGTTCTTTTCGGCAATGAGCCTAGCAAGCTTGCGCTGGTCAGCCGGTTCGGACAGTGCTAGCAAAGCCCGGGCATGGCCCATAGAAATCTTGCCCTGAATCAGGAACTCGCGAACGTCTTTGTGGAGACCTAGGAGGCGGACGTAGTTGGCGATGGTGGCCCGGTCCTGTCCGAGGCGATGGCTGGCCTGGTCCTGAGTGAGGGAGAGGCCAGACATGTAGGCGGCATAAGCGGCGGCCCGGTCAAGGGGGGTGAGGTCGGTTCGCTGGAGATTCTCGATCAGGGCTATCTCGAGCATGTCGCCTTCGGAGGCCTCACGGACGATGGCGGGGATGGAGCTGAGGCCGGCCTGTTTGGCAGCACGCCAACGACGCTCGCCGGCTATTATCTGGAAGGCGTCGTTATGCCGGCGGACGAGAATGGGCTGGAGCAGGCCGGAGGTCCGTAAGGAATCTACCAAACCAACCAGGCTGGCGGGATCGATGGCTGAGCGAGGCTGAAGCGGGTTGGGCTTAATCTGGTCGAGCCGAATGAATTGGACAGTCCCTGGTCTGGTGTGGGCCTCGGCAGCAGGATGGAGGGATACGGCAGGAGCGGGGGTCGGGGCGTCAGATGAGACCAGGGAATCCAGGCCTCGGCCGAGGCGTGATTTGGGGGGGGCCATGGGCTTCTCCTATGCTGAGTTTATGAGGTCCTAAAACATCTGCGGGGTCTCGGGCGGTGCCAACCAGTCTGCGTGAGCGGGGAAAGCTACTAAACGGTGTTCCACGTGGAACACTCCGACAGCGGGGTGAGTGTTGGACCTCTGCTCCCCGCCGCCCGGCAAACCTCGCCAGCCCGTCCCCAACATTCTACGGCGACAAAGATACTCCTCGCCTGGGGATCGGTCCAGAAAAAACTTCCCAATCTTTCGCCTTCTGCCCTCGGCACGCGCCAGACTTGCCCCCCAGCACAGCGCTGATTCCCCGGCCCCCCCCACCAACCCCCCGGGCAATGGCCTCCGCCCTTGGCCTGATCGGGCCCTCCCTGCTCCGCCCCCACCAGCCGACCTATGCCAACTTGTGGGCAGTTGCGCCTACACCCGACGAGCCGCACTTGTCTCAAGCACATATTCCAGAGGATCCCCTGAGTTGAAAAGAACCCTTATATATTCTCGTATGTCCTAATGAGAATATATATCTATGGAAACCTTCCCTGATAAAGCTTGGGTGCATAAAGATTCTGTGGATCGTGTTATATTTAGCCCCCGGTTTCCGAAGGACGCTACGCGTTACCGGGGGTTTCTGACTTATAACGCCCTCAGGCTGCGTCCTGGGGGCCATTCGCCGCGATTTCCACAAAACCTTTATACACCCATAAAGCTTGCTTTGCTGGAAGAAAAGTGTATAATCTGCTACCATAGTGTCTTACAGGGGCACAACCACCCAGAAATGCTACGTTCCCCTGCTGGGAGATCCTTTAATCGGAACCGGGCATGGGTTAGGATTGCTGGGAGTTGCCGTTCCCATCCGGCTGTATCAGCCCTACGCTGGCCAGACCGGTCCTACAGAACGAGGCTGCGCTGGCTCGCCCGACCGATGGGCGTGGGTGTAGGCCTATTAGATACAAGTACTTGCAGGGAAGTGAGGCGAAAAATGGCAATGATGCCTAAGAAAGAGCAGAAGTCAGGTTTCCCGGCGGGAGAGAGTCCTTGGCAGGTCCGGGAAGTAACTGAGCCCAATCTGTATCGCGACACTTTTCCGTATGAAGAACTGCCGCGGGCCTGTTTCGACAACCAGTCCGTGCCGATGGACCTGCCGGAGAACATCTGGCTAACCGATACCACCTTCCGGGATGGTCAACAGGCCAGGGCGCCCTACACGGTCGATCAAGTACTTGCGTTGTATGATCTTATGCACAAGCTGGATGGCGATACGGGCCTGATCCGCCAGTCGGAGTTTTTCCTGTACTCGCAGAAGGACCGAGAGGCGGTGAGAAAGTGCCAGGAAAGGGGCTATAAGTTCCCGGAGGTAACGGGCTGGATTCGGGCGGTTAAGAGCGATTTTCGTCTGGTCAAGGAGATGGCCCTGAATGAAACCGGGATTCTGACGAGCTGTTCGGACTATCACCTGTTTCTGAAGCTTCGCAAGAGCCGGGCAGCCGCGCTGGCCATGTATCTCGATACGGTCAAGGCCTGCCTGGACGCGGGCATCCAGCCGAGGTGTCATTTTGAAGACGTAACAAGAGCCGACTTGTACGGATTTGTTTTGCCGTTGGCCAGTGAGCTGGTCAAGCTGGGACAAAAGTATGACGTGAAGGTCAAGATGCGGATGTGCGATACGATGGGCGTGGGCTTGCCTTGGGCCCAGGCGGCACTGCCGCGGAGTGTGCCAAAGATAATCCATGCCTTGCGGCACGAGCTGGGCCTAGGGGCAGAGACGCTCGAGTTTCACGGTCATAATGATCTGCATAAGGTCGTGGCAAACTCGCTGTCGGCTTGGCTTTACGGCTGTGCGGTGTGTAACTGCAGCCTGCTGGGTATCGGCGAGCGGACGGGCAATGCCCCCCTCGAGGCACTGGTCGTGGAGCAGGGGCAATTAACCGCTCAATCAGCCAAGATAGACTACTCGATAATCACCGAGATAGCGGAGTATTTCACCAAGGAGCTAGGCCAGGCCATTCCGGCAAATTACCCCCTGGTCGGGCGGGACTTCAACGTTACGCGGGCGGGGATACACGCCGATGGGCTGCTCAAGAACGAAGAGATATATAACATCTTTAACACCAAGAAGTTATTGAATCGTCCGGTCAAGGTTGTGATCACGGACAAGTCCGGTGTGGCGGGCATCAAGCACTGGATTGAGCAACGCTATCAGGTCGAGCCGCTGAAGAAGAGCGATCAGCGCCTGACGAGCATTTACGACTTGATAAAGCTTGAATACGAGCAGGGCCGAACGACGGGCATCTCGGATGAGGAAATGGCCGGTTGGGTGGACGAGAAATTCGGGCAACTTCCGGCAAAAAAGTAGGTAGTAAGGCTCTGATCCAGCCTGCACTGTGCAGGTTGGAGCGCAATGCGGGGGCAGGTGCACGGAATTGGCACTGGAATTCTCAAAAAACTATTCAACGGTAGCGAGCATCTCGGAAGCGGCCGTGCGGGGAAATCTCGCGGTTTTCCGTAAGCACTGCGGGCCGAGCGTGAAGATATGTCCGGTGGTAAAGGCCAACGCTTACGGGCACGGCGTAGCAATCGTCGCACCGGTGTTGGCCCAGGCGGGGGCGGATATGTTCGCCGTGGCTAGCATAGGCGAAGCAAATGAGTTGGCCCAGATCGTTCCGGAGAAGGAAATACTGGTATTCGGCCCGGTGCAAGGGCAGAGCTGGGCGAGTGCAGAGTTGGCCGAGGCGCTAAAGAGTAATTATCATCTCACGATTGCAGACATGCCGGGGGGCCAGGCTCTGGCAGAGGCAGCCGAGCAGGCGGGCCTCATAGGGCGAGTACACATAAAAGTGGATACGGGGATGGGGCGAATGGGGGCCTTGCCCGCCGCGGCGCTGGAACTGGTCAGATTCGTGAGCACCGGCGAGCCGGTGCGGCTGGAGGGGCTATACACACATTTTGCTACGGCAGATGAGACGGATGTGTCGTTTGCCCGTGAGCAACTGCAGTGTTTCAAGGAGTTTATAAGGGCTGCCCAGGATGTGGCTGGTCAAGTGGGGCTGATACACGCGGCCAACAGCGCGGCGGTGCTGGCCCTGGAGGAGTCGCACTTCACGATGGTCAGGCCGGGGATTTCGACGTACGGGTATTGGCCGAGCAAGACCATGGGAACAATGAAGGTTCTGGAGGGCTTGAGGCCGGCTTTGCGCCTGGAGAGTCGCATTGTCCTGATCAAAGAGCTGCCGGTGGGGCATACGTGTGGGTATGGGCGGACCTTTCGAGCCCAGAGGCCAACGCGGGTCGGGATCGTTCCGCTGGGCTATGAGGACGGCTATCGGAGGAGCTTTTCCAATAAGACGGTAATGGTGATCGGCGGTTGTGCTGTGCCGGTGATAGGACGGATTTCCATGGACCAGACGATTGTGGACCTTACGGATCAACCCCAGGTGAAGACAGGTGATGTGGTTACGGTGATATCGGAAAAACGGGAGGATCCGAACTCGGTGGAGGCCTTGGCGGAGTTGGCAGATACTATCCCGTATGAGATTACCTGCCTGCTGGGGCGGCGGATTGCCCGGCGGGCAGTAGCGAGGTTTTAGGCCTTGTAAATAGGGATAAGGGCCGATATTTTATTCGGCTGAAAGGCCCGGCAGTGGCTGGGCCTGTGTTTTCAAATGCCTTAGCAAGGAACGAGGAGAAAGCTGTAAATGGACAAGATGAACGAACTGAACAGCATGGTCATAGCCATGGCCAAGCACATCGTGAACATGACCACGGCCGCAGGGTCGGGGCACCCATCGTCGGCCCTGAGCCTGGTGCATATCGTGGCGGCATTGATGGGCAAGCAGATGCGCTGGGATCCGAAGGACCCGTGGAATCCGGTAGCGGATCGGCTGGTGCTTAGCGCGGGGCACGCGGTGCCGGTAGTCTATGCGGCTATGGCGGAGCTCGGAGCTGTAGTGGGTAAAAAGAAGGAGTCCGCCCAGGTGGTGACGGCTGAGTCGCTGTTGGAACTGAGGGAGATCGGCTCGCCGTTGGACGGGCATCCCAATCCTCGGGTGGGGGTGGGGTTTTTCGACTCGGCAACGGGGTCTCTGGGACAGGGGCTTTCGACGGCGGCAGGCCTGGGGTTAGCAGCCAGGCTCGATAAGAGCCCCCGAAAGGTATTTGCCCTGGTCGGCGACGGAGAGAGCAGGGAGGGGCAAGTATGGGAGGCGTGCGATTTTGTTATCGACCATAAGCTCAACAACGTGACGGTGATTTTCAACTGCAATGGGCAGGGGCAGAGCGACTATGTGTCTGGCCAGCAGAATGCTGCGAGCCTCGCGAAGAAACTGCGGGCCTTCGGTTTCAAGGTGCTGAGGATTAAGGGGCACGATCTGGAGTTGATATTCTCGGCCCTGGAAGAGGCCGCGGCTTCAGATGTGCCGGTGGCAATCGTGGCCAAGACGACTAAGGGCTGGGGGGTGAGGGAACTGAAGAAGCATACTTATCACGGCAAGCCTTTGACGCAGAAGCAACTGGGCAAGGCCCTGAAGGATATCGATCGCCAGGCCCAGAAGCTGGGTGTCAGTGGGGCGATGGCTGAGCAGATGGTACCGCCCATGCCGGCAGGCGGAGCAAGGGGGCAGGAATCGAGGAGCAGCATACGGCTGGGCGACCCGGATTTTGGGGCATTACTGGTGGGTGATACATACCTGGCGAAATTTGAAAATGGGCTGATGAGCACGCGGCGGGCCTATGGGCTGGCCCTTCGGGAGTTGGGGAAGCTGGACGAGCGGATTGTGGCCCTGGACGCAGATGTGAAGAACTCGACGTTTACGGAGTATTTCGCGAAGAAATTTCCTGAGCGTTATTTTGAAGCCCGGATTGCCGAGCAGAACATGGTGTCGGCGGCAGTGGGCCTGGCGGCAGCGGGGAAGATTCCTTTTGTGAGCTCTTTTGCGAAGTTTTTGTCCCGGGCGTTCGACCAGATCGAAATGGCGGTGATTTCGGGCCATGGGGTCAAGGTGGTAGGCTCGCACGCTGGGGTAACGCTCGGGCCCGATGGTCCCAGCCAAATGGGGGTAACGGATGTGGCCTTTTTCCGATCGTTCCCGGCAGACCCGGAGGGTAACGGCGAGCCGGCCATGGCCTTTTTCTTCCCGTCCGACGGGGTGGGGGCTTACAAGTGCACGCAATTGATGGTCGATCATCCGGGGATGTGCTACCTGAGGACGCTGCGGAGCGATCTGCCGTTGCTTTACAGTGCGGATACGGAATTCGAGCTGGGTGGGGCTAAGACATTGGCCGTAGGAGGAGAACTAACGATCATGGCCAGCGGGTACATGGTGCACCTGGGCAAGAAGGCGGTGGCGGCGCTAGCGGAAGAA
>DAOVKO010000103.1 GCA_030631725.1 Actinomycetes bacterium
AGGGTCTCCAGACCGATCAGGAAGAGAAAGGCGGCGAAGGGACACATGCAGCCGCCCATGTCACGGAGCACGTGGGTGCGGATGTGGACTACATAGGCGATGTTTCCGATGGGCTTGAGGGCTTCGGTGAAGACTACGGCGTGGTAGGCGTCGTCGGGGCTGCAGAACTCCGGCCATTTGTCGGGATTATCTGCCCAGGGGAATTTTCCGCTGTCGACGATGACGCCGCCGATGTGCAGGCCGTGGCCGCCGATGAATTTGGTGGTGGAGTAGACGACGATGTCGATCCCGTGCTCGACGGGCCGGAGGAGGATGGGGGTGGTGACGGTGTTGTCGCAGATTACGGGCAGGTTGTGAGCATGGGCGAGATCGGCGATTTTGCGAAAGTCGGGCACGTCGTTCTTGGGATTGCCGATGCTTTCGAGGTAGAGGCAGCGGGTGTTTTCATCGACGAGCTTTTCGATTTGCTCGGGATGGTCGGGGTCGAAGAAGCGGACTTCGACGTTGAGCTTTTTGAAAGTCTGGGTGAAGAGGGTCCAGGTGCCGCCGTAGAGGTTGGTGGAGGAGATGAAGTTTTGTCCGGCATGGGTGATGGTCAGGACCGCGGCGGTGATAGCAGCCTGTCCGCTGGCAAAGGCCAAGCCGGCCGCTCCGCCATCCAGAGCAGCCAGGCGTTTTTCCAGCACGTCGTTGGTGGGGTTCATCAGTCGGGAGTAGATATTCCCGAATTCCTTCAGGGCGAAGAGGTCCGCAGCGTGGTCGGTGTCTTTGAATACGTAGCTGGTGGTGGCGTAGATGGGCACGGCCCGTGCGGTAGTGGTTGGGTCGGGCACTTGGCCGGCGTGCAGGGCTAAGGTTGCCAAACGGTAATTCTCCTGAGAGCTGCTCATGGGCTTATCCTTTCTTGTGTTCAGCGAAGCAATATCCTTCTATCAGGTCGAAGCACAGCCGTCAAGGGCAGCCAAAGCGGTCTGTCCTCTGGGCCTTGGACACAGCGAATCGTTTTGGGAATCGAAAAGCTATAGTTTTACGGCTATTTGAGCTTTTTGCGAAATAGAACCACAAAAAAAAGCCGCCTGTCGATGGGCAGAACTGTGGCGGTGCACAATTTGCTCCAGGTTGGCAAGCGGCTCAAACACCTTAGCTCATGATGTTCTGACCCGGGAACTGCGACCTTGTCCCTTGGCATACGATGGCAAGGATGGTATCCTTTGTCGAACTTTGCGAGTAATGGTTGATTGCTGGTGTCTCTCGGTTTCTTGTTGGAAAAGTCCCAAGCAGAGGTGGACGACCCCGTAGTTAAAGAGGCCAGCCGTCAAGCCAGCCCCTTCAATTACGAGGCGATATTTTCTATGCAAGTTAGGCGAAATGGCCCACCCTTCGGCACCGCCAAAGTCCCTACAGCGCAGCTGTGGGCTTCACAGAAACCTACTCCGTCGGCGACAGGAGTCTTCCCTAGCCACATATATCGCTGGCTCTGATGACTACCAGCGCCGGCCGCCACCGCCACCGCCACCACCACCTCTGGGGCGATCTTCTCTGGGCTTGGCCAGGTTGACCGTAATGGTCCGCCCACCCAAGTCCGAGCCGTTTAACCCTTCAATCGCAGCCTTAGCCTCCTCGTCGTTACCCATCTCCACAAAACCGAAACCACGCGAGCGGCCGGTCATCCGATCGGTAACTACGTTGGCTTTGTCGACGGCCCCGAAGGCTGCAAAGGCCTCCTGCAAACTAGCGTCCGTGACGTCGAAAGACAGATTCCCTACATAAATATTAGTCATAAGTTGACTCCAAATGGCGACCGATCAGATTGTGATTTTACGGGTATCAGAACCGGAAATGGATCGCAGTGTAAAATAAACTAAAGCCCTTCTAGCACACACCGTCTGGTTAGTCAACCCTTTATTAAATATTTTTTTCCGCCCGGATTCCCACCTCCGGATGCAGAGCAAAGAAAGGCGGTTTAGGGGGTTTTACCGGTCTGGGTCCCTCGTTCTGGTACAGTCTAGCCCAAAATGGGCTTTTTTGCCTAATAACAAGCACTGACAGACCCAGTTGAGAAAGCCGAACGCTTGGGCTTTTCCCGCGTGGATATGATCACCTAAACGCTTTTACGGACCTCAGCCCATCCGTCAAGGCAGAAGAACGGTGCGGATTGCGGCGAGCGCGGGATTAAGTCAGAGAGGTTGAAAAACTTGGCGGAGCTGACTAATATGGCTGGGGAGAGAAGCTGGATATGGCCGATTCTGAAAAGGCAGCGGTATTTGCGCGATGTTTAGTGATTGAGCGGCCCAGCATGGCGAGAGGATAGTGTTATGGCTCAACATGCGTCTAATCAGGCGGTCAAGACTGTGTATACCGCAGGGTATGAAGGAGAATCAATCGACACGTTTTTCGAAAAGCTCCTTAAGGCTGGCGTCCAGCGTCTTGTAGATGTTAGGTACAATGCAATTTCCCGCAAATACGGTTTCTCCAAGGGAAAGCTGAGACAACTGTGTGAAAAACGGAATATAGATTACGTTCATCTGCGCCAACTGGGGATTCCGTCATCGCAGAGGAAGTCGCTTAAGACTGTTGCAGATTACCAAGAATTGATGCGAGAATATGAACGGTCTATTTTGCCTAAGGTTTCGGATGTTCGGCGGGAAGCATTGCAACTTGTGCAGGAGTTGCCGTCAGTATTGGTCTGTTTTGAGGCGGATGTAGATTATTGCCATCGAGGACGGCTCGCTGAGGCGTTTTCGTCTGAGGCCGCTATGAGTGTAGTCCATTTGCGCTGACTATGGGGACAATATGGCTGAGAGAGTAAAGGTTCTGGTCACTGTAAAAACATATCCGTTACCATCTGAATCCTATGGCGAGCTGGTGTGTACTGCCGGTGTTAGGGAAGATGGCAGCTTTATACGGTTGTATCCGATTGACTATCGAATGCGCCCCTACGGGCAATGGTATGATAAGTACCAATGGATTGAGTTAGAAGTTGAGAAGAACCAAAAAGATCCGCGACCTGAGTCTTTTCGCCCAATGCCAGGGACGACGATCACACGTATTGGAAAACCTATACTTGCCAAAAATAACTGGGCTGAGCGAAAACAGTATGTATTGGCCAAGGGTGTTCAAAACATGTGTGAGCTGGAGCAGAGCCCACTTGGAGAACGCTCTTTGGCCATAGTTCGGCCTAGTCAAGTTCTGGATTTTACGGCTGAGCCTTGTGAGCGTGATTGGAAGCCGAAGTTCAAAAAGCTATTTGAGCAAAAAAAGCTCTTCGGGCCCCAGCAAAAACCTTTGGAAAAGATTCCGTACAAGTTTTCTTACAGCTTCAAGTGTGAAGCCCCGTCATGCAAAGGGCACACAAAAATGATAGAAGACTGGGAGACTGCGCAACTTTTCCGCAAGATGCGAGACAAACATGGAGAAGAACTCGCGATCGAAAAGGTTAAGGAGACATTCTTGTGTAGGATGTGTGCCCCCCAAGTAGATACCCATTTCTTTGTAGGGACAATTCTTCAGTACAATGCGTGGGTTATTCTTGGAGTATTCTGGCCCAAGAAAGAGGGATAAGCACTTAGTGCGGGATGATCAGCACAGTGCGGCGTAGGCGGCGATGGTGAGTACAAGCAGGGTGTACTTGCGGCGTATAAAGTAGGCCAAAGTCTGCATAAAACTGCTCGAATTCTTGAAAATCAAAAGAAACCTTCTACTCTCGAGGCGCCTGAATAACAAGCAAAATGTGGGCCAACAGTATTGGCCGGGCGGTTTTTCTAGGACTTCCTCTGCAAGGTCAAGGACAGTAGGGAATTACGCTTTTTCTTGGCGAGGGCGAGGCAAAGTTGTTATCAGACTCCCAGGGCCGACATTGCCGAAAAACAACATGCTTTGGGCCCGTCCCGGCGGTGGGTGCGTGTAACTCATTGACAATCCTATAGTAAATGATAGTATCTGCTGGATAAGATTATCCGTGGCTCTGCAGCAACAAAAGGGCCTGTGGCTGCGGGCAGAGCCGTTATGCCGATGGCTGCTGTCAAATGGAATTGTAGAAAATAAGGTGTGGCTGGATGGACAAACCCAATGACCTGATGGACAAGCTGGTTTCCCTGTGTAAACGGCGGGGATTTATCTTCCAGAGTTCCGAAATCTACGGTGGCCTCAATGGCTGCTGGGACTATGGGCCTTTGGGCGTGGAATTGAAGCGAAACGTCAAGAATCTCTGGTGGCGGGACATGGTCACCAGCCGGGACGACATGGTGGGTTTGGATGCGTCGATTATCATGAACCCCAAGGTGTGGGAAGCGTCCGGGCACGTGGGCGGATTTGCCGATCCGATGATCGATTGCAAAAAGTGCAAAGGGCGTTTCCGGGCGGATCAGTTGTATTATGCCGTTCGCGAAGGTCAGAGCCGACAGGGTGGTAGCGCTTCGGTGTGGTTCTCGGCTATTGCTGACAAGGTGGAAGATGCTTCGGCGGTTATGGAGTTGCAGCTCAAGAAAAAGGGCAGACAGATAAGGGAATGGACCAATGACTTTGAGTTGGTTCGCTACGATCAAGAGCAAAGTGAACAGGCCCCGTGCCCGGCCTGTGACGAGAAGGGGAGCTTGACGGTCCCGCGGGCGTTTAATCTGATGTTCAAGACCCACTGCGGTGCGATGGAGGATTCCTCTTCGGTCACGTACCTGCGCCCGGAAACCGCCCAGGGCATCTTCGTCAATTTCAAGAACGTGCTGGACACGCAGCGGCTGAAGCTGCCGTTCGGGATTGCTCAGATCGGCAAGGCCTTTCGCAACGAGATCAATCCCCGCAACTATACCTTCCGCTCGCGGGAGTTCGAGATGATGGAGGTCGAATACTTTTGCCATCCGAGCCAAGCGGACCAGTGGTATCAATACTGGCGGAAGGCCCGCTTCGATTGGTATGTCAACTTGGGGCTGCGTTCCGATCGGCTGCGGCTACGTGATCACGAGAAGGACGAGCTGGCTCACTATGCCAAGAGCTGTGTCGATATTGAATATGCCTTTCCCTTCGGCGTCAGTGAGCTGGAGGGGGTGGCTAACCGCACCGACTTTGATCTGAAACGGCACCAGGAGTATTCGGGCAGGGATATGAGCTACTACGACGATCAGACCAAGGAGCGTTTTTTGCCGTACGTGATTGAGCCCTCGGCTGGTGTGGATCGCTCGGTGTTGGCGTTTTTGTGCGAAGCCTATACGGAGGACGAAGCCCCAGACGACAAGGGCCTGCCGCAAAAGCGGGTGCTGATGAGGCTGCATCCGAAGCTGGCCCCGATCAAGGTGGCGGTATTCCCGCTGGTCAAGAAAGACCGGATGCAGGAGATCGCTCACAAGATTCACGAGCAGCTCAAGGGGCGCTGGAATGCTTTTTATGACGAGAAGGGGGCGGTGGGCCGGCGCTATCGTCGGCAGGACGAGGCGGGCACGCCGTTCTGCATTACAGTTGACGGTCAAACGCTGGAGGATCAGACAGTAACCATCCGCGACCGTGACAGCCTGGCTCAGGATCGGGTCAGTTGTGATAGAATAGTGGATTATCTCAGTGAGCACTTGGGGAACTAGCCATGGCTGAGCAAATCAGAATCACTAGTGGCGAGGTGGAACTCAGGGCTGAATTGAACGAGAGCGTCAGCGCCAAGGCATTGCTGGAGAAGCTGCCGCTGAAGTTGCGGATGAGTCGTTGGGGCGATGAATACTACGGGGATTGCGGGGTGTCGGTGGAAGAGGGGCCGGAGGCTCGGGACCTTATGGAGGTCGGCGAGTTGGCGATTTGGCCGCCGGGCTCAGCCCTGTGTATTTTCTTTGGTCCTACCCCGGCCAGTGTGGACGAGGAGCCCAGGGCGGCTTCGAATGTCAATCCGATTGGGCGGATCAGTTCCGGAGCAGAAGCGCTGAAGAAGCTCGGCCCATCCATCCAGGTGCGTGTGGAATCTCCAACAAAGTCCGACACTTGAGGCCCAGGATGTCCTGCAGGGGAGGCAGATGGCTTATAGGCGCGAAAGACCTCTTTTGGCGGACGGATACCGCAGCAGCTTCTATTGCTGGGACGGGCACGGGCGTGTGGGCGACTGCCTGTTGTACCTGCACGGGATCGAATCGCACGCAGGCTGGTTCATTGAGAGTGCCTCGCTGATGAATGCCCGCGGCTGGCCGGTGGTGTTGGCCGAACGCAGAGGCAGCGGGCGCAACACCGAGGACCGCGGTCATACCCGTAGCTACAGGCAATTATTGGCCGACGTGTTCTGCGCGGCTCGGTACTGTCAGCAGCACTGGCCCACTTGCCGGGTTCACTTGGCGGGGGTAAGCTGGGGGGGTAAGCTGGCCTTGGCGGCAGCCCTGAAACGCCCGGAGTTTTTCGCTTCGCTGACTATGATAACCCCGGGGATTTTTCCGCAGGTGAGTTTGTCGGCCAAGCAGAAATTGGCTGTTCTGTTCAAGCACCTCTTCAAGCCCAAGGCCATGCTGGCGGTGCCCCTGGAAGATGCAAAGCTTTTTACGGACAATCCGGAGCAAATCGACTTTATCGAACACGACGAGCTGCGTCTGCACCGGGCGAGCGTGAGTTTTTTCTGGTCGTCCTATCGGTTGGACAAGTTGATCCAGCGGAAGGGTCATCGGTTGGCCATGCCTGTGCACCTGCTGCTGAGCGGACGGGATCGGATTATCGATTCGGAAAAGACGCGGGCCTGGTTCGAGCGCTGCACGGCCCCGGAGAAATATCTGAGCGAATTTCCTGATTCGGCCCACACCCTGGAGTTCGCCCGGGACAACCGCGGTTTTCTGGAAGCCTTTGGCGGATGGTTGGATAAACAGTCTCAACAGGAGTCGCCAAGATGAAGAAGTACAGGAGAAGACCTGTGGTGGCGTTGGCCATGGGAGTTTTGGTCTGGTCGGGGCTTATGACCGGCTGCGGGTGGAAGGGGCTATTCGGTGGCGTTGGGGCCAAGAAGATTCAGGTCCAGACCCATTACACCGAGACCTCCGACGGCTGGCGGCTGCAGGTGGACCGTTATCAGCCGACAAAGCCCGACCCGGCAAACAATCCGGTGGTGCTCTGTCATGGTCTGAGCTACAACAACCGCTTTTGGGATTTGACGAAGAAGACCTCACTGGCCCGATACCTGGCCGAACGGGGCTACGATGTCTGGACGGTATCTTTGCGTGGGGCGGGGCTTTCAGATCAGCCGGTCTCCAGCGTGATGCGCAAGATCGGCACCGCCTCGATCGATCCGAACTTTTTGCTTACGATCAACCAACGCAGCCTG
>DAOVKO010000228.1 GCA_030631725.1 Actinomycetes bacterium
AATATCGCAGGGCATCGGCCAAACTCACGCCCCGAAGCAGCCCGGCCAGAAAACCGGCCACCGCGCAGTCACCAGCTCCCAGAGCGGACACGATCTTCTTGACTCGAAAGCTCGGCTCGAAGATCTCCCGTTGGGCCCAGTCTTTGATCTTCTTTGTCGGGCAGGCCCTACCCATTTGCTCGATCTGCGATTTGCTTCCGCTTCGGGCATAGATTCCCAGTCGGCCACATTTGACCAGCATCACCTTGGCTCCCATCTCCAGGCACTGTCCAGCCAATTGCATCGGCACATCCAGGTCCAACTCATCCAGCAGATCCCCGCCTTTGGCCCGACGCACCAGCTTCTCGAACTTTTTCCGGGCCAGGATGAACATCAGTTCTTCCACGCTGGGCACGAACAAATCCACGTGAGGCAGCAATCTCTCCAGCAGTTTCGGCCAATCCCGGCGCCCTTCCGGACTATTCGGATCCGGCATAGACAAGTCCAAGCAGGTGGTTAGCCCAAGCTGATGAACGGTCTTGAAGATCTTAATCAGCTCTCGCCCCTTATTGGCCAAGGTCCGCTTCATCAAAGTGGGATAGCCGAAATGAAACAGCCTTGCTCGCTTGATTGTAGCCAGGTTCAGGTCTTTGAACCCGAAGGTGTCGTTGGTTCCCGCGCAGTGCAGAAAAAAACGATCGAACCCCGGCGGTGCCAGCACAACCGTATAAGAGGTAGGCTCATTTTTCACCAGAGCCATACCCGCAGAAGACCCTGGCGCCTCACGCTCCAGCATCTCCAGAACTGCCCGTCCGAAAATATCAGCCCCGCACTTACCCATTAGCACCGCCCGAACCCCCAACCGTCGCAGGGCCAGACCCGTGTTGCTCACAACGCCACCCGTGCTCAGCACCGCCTGGCCGATACTGGTTAACCGCGTTGGGGCAAACACCTCCTCCAGTCGCACCGGCTCAGCCAGACCCCTCAGGTCAGGGCTGATATCCAAACACAAGTGTCCCGCCACCACCGCATCAAGAGTTGATCTAACCACTGCTCTTTCCTCAATAAGACTAGCCTCGTTTCAACCACAACCCCAACATATTTATAAGCTTATCCGCCCGAACCTCGCAAGAACTCAGCACTGACTCCGCCGGGCCCTGCCCTGCCGATACTTCGTTTGGCGGACCATAAATAATAATTCAACTTCTTAGGCACTCTAACAACACCTGACGTGAGCCGCGTTGCCAGACAAATCGGATGGATGCAAGGAAGAACGACGGCGGCATACCTGGATGGTATGCTTAGGAGTTCTGACGCAGCAGACGCCGATTTGGCTCGCAACCCGGAGGGACAGGGGTCCCCAATCGCAACTTACTGCGATTGGGGGTGCCGCGCCGTCCTTTTGCCCACCGCCGGCGTCGCTCGTCGTCAATGATGCTCCCCGCATCGTATCCTCCTCGCTTCTAGGCGGCAAGCAAAATTCCAGGCGTCGCGGCCGCGTCAGGTTTTGTTAGAGTGCCTAAATACCCATCTGAGTATCAAATATCAAGTTTACAAATCAATGGCTCGCATTCTTTGGCAGCTGCCGGAGTCTAACCGCATAAGCCATCCTGGCCACTTGGCGCATCTGGGCTACATCGTGCACTCGCAGGATATGCACACCGGCGGTCACAGCCAAGGCCACCGTCGCCGCCGTGCCCCAAATTCGCTGGGCCGGGGATTCCAGACCCAGTACCCGCCCGATGAAGCTCTTTCGAGAAGTACCCACCAGAATCGGCCTATTCAGGCAGCTCAGCTCACCAAGTTTGCACAGAATCTCCAGGTTATGCTCGACCGTCTTGCCGAAGCCGATCCCCGGATCGATTATCACCCGGTCCCGGTGTACACCCGCCGCCATGGCCCGCTCAAGAGCCCTGGCCAAGAACGCCGCGATCTCGCCAACCACATCTTCATAGCAAGGCTCAACCTGCATATTCGCTGGCGTCCCAAGCATGTGCATCAACACCACCGGGCAACCAGCCTCTGCCAGCAGCTCGAACATCTGCTCGTCGGCTCGGCCTGCACTCACATCGTTGACCATACTCGCTCCCGCTGCCAGCGCTCTTCTAGCCACCGCCGAGCTGCTCGTATCAATTGATACCGGTTTGTCGCCCCGCCCGGCCAATTCCTCGATCACCGGAATCACCCGATTAATCTGCTCCTCCACAGCCACGGGCTCTGAACCCGGCCGAGTCGATTCGCCACCCACATCGATAATATCCGCCCCTTGGCCCATCATCTCCAGGCCCCATTTGACTGCAGCATCCCTCTGAATGTATTTGCCGCCATCACTGAAAGAATCCGGCGTAACATTGAGCACCCCCATGATCAAAGGCCCACCGCTAAGGTCCAGTTTCAAGCCAAGCCCTTCAATAACATATCCCGAAAACTCACCAGACATTACACACTCCTTGGAGTGACACTCTTAGCATTGCCCTTTGTGCCCTTCTTCATCTGCGAAATCTGCGACTGAAACTCTTTCTGTATCTCTCTGAATCTGTGTTCATCTGTGCAATCTGTGGCTAATAATCTTCTTTTCTTTGTGCCTTTGCCTCTTCCTTCATCTGCGAAATCTGCGAAATCAGCCTCTAATTCTTTCTGTATTTCTTTCTGCGTCTTTCTTCCTTTGTACCTCTGTGCCTTTGCCCCTTCCTCCAACACCGGGTCATAGCCGCCCTTAGCCAACGGATGGCAGCGGCAAATCCGCCACAATCCCCCCAGGGTCCCCAGCACAAGGCCGCGCCGACGCACCGATTGAATGAAGTATTCGCTGCAACGGGGTGTATATCGGCAATGCACCCCCAGCAACGGTGAGATCGCCAACTGATAAAAACGAGCCATACCCACCAGCGCCTCGCCCGCCAGCTTGCTTGGCCAATCTATAAACCGCCTGTCCGTTTTCATACTCACTTCTCCCTCGCCTTGCCCGCCACCTTCGCCGGACTGGGAGCACGACCGC
Source organism: Actinomycetes bacterium (assembly GCA_030631725.1). GTDB lineage: Bacteria > Planctomycetota > Phycisphaerae > JAACET01 > JAACET01 > JAACET01. The sequence goes on from DAOVKO010000228.1 coordinate 2,978, forward strand.
CCAAAGGTGCCTTAGGGAGATTTTTTCGGTTTCCACATACCAAGTTTGGCGTCTGTGTCCGTCTGTTGGCCGTATGCCCCGCGGCTGATTGCTCTCGTGGATAAATGCCAACACCTCTGTATACTCGAGTTTTTGCAACTGCTCTATTTTATACAATGGCATGTAGCCTTCTACTATCAACCGCAACATTGAACCATCGTCCCCGTAATAAGCGAAAGAAGCGTGGCAATCGCCATACACATGGAGGTAAG